>NZ_JBHXTL010000003.1:0-159019 GCF_042677365.1 Kitasatospora sp. NPDC127116 | reverse complement strand
GGGTTCGTCCTCGTGCCGCACCGCCCTTCGGCGTTCCCTAGCCAGGCGAGTGCACGAACCGGCTTGGACTCGGAAGCCATGCCGGACGTGTGAGCCCGCCGCGCCGGGGCTCAGTTGAAATAGATCCCGCGGAACTCGCCGGAGAAGCCGAGCGCGACCATCGCGTCGCTTGCGTCCTGCCACGACCGTTCCGGGTAGGCGAAGTTCTCCTCGAAGAACTCCGCATCCACCTCCCGCTCGCGCCACTCGTGGCCGCATCGGCACCGCACGAACACCATGTTCCGGGTCTCCAGCAGCAGCCAGTCGCGGCGGGCCTTGCACTCGGGGCAGGTGATCACGAAGCCCTTGGGGTTCAGCTCGTCGAGGTACGGGACCGCCCGGATCACAGCGCCGCCGGGTGCGGGCTCGGGGACCATCACCGGGTAGTCGGGGATGTGCAGTTCGACATCCGCCAGCGGGGGCAGGTCGGCCGGGTCGTTGGAGTTGAGGTCACGTCTCGGCGAGTCGGTCAAGTGGGAGCCCTTTCGTCACGGAGAGGGTTGCCATAACCGATGCCAGATCACCTTTATTCCCGTTTTCTGGAAAAGTGACCCACCCGTGACTATCCGTGTGGGTGGGCTCTCGGCGCGCACGGGGTCAGCTTGGCGGTTCGACGACGGTGTCGAGAAGGTCCGCAGCGCGGGCAAGGTGCTCGTAGACCTCGGCGGAGTCGGTCCCGGTGACGACAAGGTGGGCAAGTCGTGCGGTGGCGGGGTCTCCCTCGGGGGGAAGGAGGACCGCGTCCCCAGGCTTGTGCTCCCAGCCCAGGCGCTCCAGCCAGTGCGGCTGGCCGAGTTCAGGCCGGGCTTGGGCACGGTGGACCGTACCGGAGGTAGCCGGGCTGACGAAGCGGACGCCGGCCGCGCGCTGGCGGGTCGGGGTGAGTTCGGGCTCGCGGCCGAGGGCGATGTCGGCTGCTGCTGCGGCCAGGTCGATGCCGGTGGCGAGGTGGACCAACTGGTCGATGGCGTCCCCGGCTATGCGGGCGTTGACCTCGATCAGGCGGGGGCCGGTGGCCGTGAGCCGCATTTCGACGTGGGAGATGCCCGCGTTGACACCGAGCGCGTCCAGGGCGGCCTCGGCGACCGGACCGGCCTCGCGCAGCAGCGGGTCGCCGGCTTCGACGACGTGGTCGAGCACCTGGAACAGCGGCTCGCCGCGCAGCTGGGTACGGGTGACGGCCACGGCGGTGGTGATGCCGTGGGAGGTGACGCACTCCACCGAGATCTCGGGGCCGTCGAGGTATTCCTCGACGAGGACTCCGGTGCCCTCCTCGCCCTGGCCGGTGGTGCGCGTGGAGGTGTAGGCGTAGGCGGTGGGAAGGTCCGTGGGAGCGAGGACCTTGATCACGCCGATGGAGCCGGCGTGGGCGGAGGGCTTGAGGACGAGGGGGTACCCGATCCGGCGGGCGGCGGTGGCCGCGGTGGTGGGCGAGGTGACCCGGATCGACTGGGCGGAGGGGACTCCCTCGGCTGCCCACACAGCCCGGGATGCGGCCTTGTTTCGGGCAGCGGCTGCGGTGGCGGAGGACTGGCCGGGCAGGGCGAGGTCGGTGGCGAGGTGGGCTGCGGGCAGCAGGGCGTACTCGTCCCAGGTGAGCACGCCCGCGATGGTGCGGCGTTCGGCCAGGCGGGCGGCGGCGGCTCGCACGGCCGTGAGGTCGCGGGTGTCGGCGATCTCGTGGTCGAGCAGGTACGGGCGCTGCCAGGTCGGTTCGTCGGGAGTCAGCAGGGCGAGCGAGTGACGGGAGGCGATGGAGGCCAGGGTGTTCTCGCGATACGGCTGGCAGCCCGAACCGATGACCAGGAGCACCGCGCTCGGTTCGGGCGAATCGGGGGTGGTCGGGTGGACGGCAGACGTCATGCAGGTCCTTCGGGCGTGTTGGTCGGGTGAGTCGTCGGGGCGGCCGGGGGCGCAAGTTCAGGCAACTGGGGTTGGCTCGTCAGCGGCGCTGGCCGCTCGGGAGGGTCGCGGCGGCGGCGAACTGTGCGGCCGGCCTCGGGCTTGGTTCGCCCGCTTGGGCCGTGGACGGCGTCGACGCGAGCCCGGCATCGCGCTGCAGGGACCAGATCGGTTCGCACGGAGGTCTCCTGTTGCTACGTCGGACGTTGGCGCGCCCGCCGACGCAGCGTCGATCGCGTCCGTCGGCGGGCGGGTCACCAGCTTCGGCGCTGATCGGCCGAACGCATTCGGCCGATCTTGTGGTAGCAGGCTCCGCACCGCTGGGCCGCCCGCCGAGATCAGCTTCGGCTTCCCGGCAGGTCGGGCCAGGCATCCGGGGGCAGCGCCTGGATCGGTAGCAGCGAGACCGCGCGGTACGCCACCCAGGCCTCCGCGCCGTCCGGTCCGCGCAGCCGGGCCGCCCAGCGGCGTTGTTCGAATTGGCACCAGGCGGTCAGCACCACCGGCCACCAGCGCCCGCCGCGGCGGACCCAGACGGCCAGGGAGTCCGATCGGATGCGCTGGCCGGCAAGCTGGCTGACCGCCGTCGGCGACAGCTCCTGGGCGTCCCTCCAGTCCGCTGCCCAGATCGGAAGAGGTACGCCGAACGGGTCGAACGGACGAGTCCGCCCCGTCGAACGCCCGGAAGACCGTTCGCGACCGGCTGGGCGGGACGGGGGGCGCGGCGGCGATGCGCTCATCTCAAGTCTGTTCGAGTGCGCGCTCCGACGGCCGACAGTGCCGTTCCGGGGCCGAGGACGTACCACCCGCCGACCCGCTGACCGGTATCTGCTTGCCAGGTGATCTGGGCGACCCACCGGATACTGCCGACGCGCAACCGCCAGCGCTCGACCCTGGCCTGCCTCCAGTGCCCGCCGATCCTGATCTGGGCCTGCGTCCATTGGGGCTCTGCCCGCCATGAGCGGCCGGGCCCGTCCATGAGGTCCCGCGGGGCCGGCACTGCGTCGCCCAGCTCGTTCCCGAGGGAGCGCGTGACCGGCGGCAGGTACAGGGAGGCGGTGCTCATGAAACCATCATCGGACATGTGTTCGATTACTTGCAACGATAACCCTAGGCCATCACACGAACACATCGAGGATTTGGCCGTGCCCTTCACGAGCATGGCCTGGAGCGCCCAGAAAGCACCGAGGACGCCCCCTCGCGGGGGCGTCCTCGGTGCTGCTTCTCAGGGCTCGCCTACGGTAACCCGTGACGTGGGTCGTAGCCCCTTCCCCTATTACTGACTTCGGCGTTTCAGGGTGATGGTGGGGGCAGGTCCAGGGAGAGGCCGGTCCCGGCGAGGAAGCCGTCGAGGATGTCGGGGCGGTACTGGAGCCGTTTGAGCCGGTTGCGGACGAGGGCTTCGAGACGGTCGACGGCGACCGAGGAGAGGTTGGCCAGGCTGTGCTTGACGTGCGCCCAGAGCCACTCCACGGGGTTCAGGTCCGGCGCGTAGGCGGGCAGGATGTATACGGTCAGCCAGTTCCTGGCGGCAACCAACTCGCGCATCACGTGGGAGACATGAGTGTTCAGCCGATCCCAGACCAGCACGATCGGCGCCTTCACCAGATGGTGGATGCCGTCGATCAGGCCGATGTAGTCGCGCTCGGACAGGCTCCGCCGCTCGCCCTTGCGACCGGTGTGCCGCCGGATGCGGTGGGACAGCCTGGTCCGGAAACCCGGCCGCACGGCGATCAGCCCCGCGACCGAGACCCGTCCGGAGCGGCTGCCGGAGACCTTCACGACCGGGGTGGTGCCCCGCCGTCCCCAGGTGCGTCCACGGGGCGGCCTGCGTGTGAAGCCGGCCTCGTCCTCGAAGCAGACCCACCCGTCGCAGTCCGCCCGGGCTCTTTTACCTCCGCCCAGGTCACCTCCGTCCACGCGGTGACGGCCTGCTCGTCACGTTCCGCGGACCGCCTCGCAGGCATCTGCGGAGTGAAGCCGAGCCTGTGCATCAGCCTCGTGGCGCCCGAGACGCTGTACGAGACATGGAACTTCCGCCCGATCAGCGTGGCCACCCGCGCAGCCGTCCACACCTGGTCCTCCACCCAGCCGTGCGCGGCCGGGCCCTGGTCCAGATACGCGGCGAGCTTCTCCAGGCAGCGCGGGGACAGGCGGCACCGCGACCCACCCGGGCCACGCGATGCCAGCGCCTCGACCCCGCCCTCGCGCAACAACTGGTGCCACTGGTAGGCCGACTTCACACTCACCCGCAGGCGCCGGGCCACCTCCGTCGGCTTGACCTCCTGCTCGAACAGCTCGGCCGCTTGCATCCGCACCGTCTCCCGACGCAGCCGTCCCGCGGCGGTCAGCCCGCCCCCATCCGCATATCTCACACGTCATCGGATACAGCCACCACACCGAGCTCGTCAGGCAAACCGAGACAGTTCACCCTGGCGCGCCGAAGTCAGTACCGGCCCGGACGGCGGCGGGGGGCCTTCGGCGCGCTGCCGGGCCGGTCGGCGCGGACGCCCGGTCCCAGGCGCGGAGGCGTCGTCCTGCTGGCCGGGCTGGCGGGCAGGTCGGCCAGCCTCCGCACCCGCCAGACCATGACGGCGGTGACGGAGTCGGCAGTGCCGAGCTCACGCCAGCTCCGGGCTTCCTCAAGGAGGGCTGCTGGGTCGTGGCCGGCCGCTTCGGCTTCGGCGAGGGTTGCCGCGAGGGCATCCCAGCTTTCCTCCTCCCGGGTGTCCTCGTCGACCCCGGCCAGCTGCTCTCGGATCACGGCCGTCTGCCGCTCGCGGACGGCGGGAGGCAGGGCCTTGCCCTGGCCTGCCATCGCCGCCATCGGACGGGCGGCGACGGTCGCGTACGCCGTCCGCAGCTGAAGCGCGGCGGCGTTCGCGGCGGCGGCCTGCTGGGCGTGGCCGCGCGAGGAGTGCCACCTCGCGGCGGCGATGGCCAGCAGGACGAGGGCGGAGAGCAGCATCGCGGTGACGCCGCCGTCCTCGCCCCTGTTGGTGGTGTAGCCATTGGAGAGCATCTGCCGGGCCGCGTACCGCAGGGCCCGGTTGTCGGCGCGCTCGGCTCGGATGTGCGAGCGGGAGGCCCGCTCAAAGGCCCTTGCCGCTGCGAGAAGTTGGGCCCTGGTGTCCGCCGGTGCGCGGACGGCGATGACGTCGATGATCTCAATCGCTCCGGCCAGCTGCGCGGAGGCCGCTTCGTCGTCGCTCTCGTCGATGGCCCGGGTTGCGTCATCCACTGCTGCGGCGGCGCCCCGGCGCGCCTGGGCTGCTCGTGAGCCGGGCACGCGCTTCTTCCCGGCAGCCTGGTCGCCGAGTTCGGCGTCGCCGTCGCCGTCGCCGAGCGGTCCTGCGGTCAATCGTTTGCGGATCCGCGGCAGGGAGAGGTCAGGGGCCAGCGACGAGCCGCCGTAGTAGACCGGCTCGCCGGCGGCGTTACGGTCGTCAGGGTCGGCGACGGAGTAGCCGAACGCGGCGCCCGACGGCCCGACCTTGCGGTTCACCAGCAGGCCGGCGGACGTGAGCCTGGCGAAGAACTCGGCCTCGGACACGGCGCCCGCGACGGCCTGGCGGACCTTGTCGCGCAGCTGGAGGCGCACGGGCTCGGGGCGGCCGAGCCGCTCGGCCTTGTGGGCCTCCGCGCTGGTGGGGCGTTTGGCCGCTGTCTTGTCGCCGGGGTTGAGCTGCTTGAGGCCGAAGTCCTTCTCGATCCGGCGGCATTCGTCCTGCGCGCGCTGGGCGTCACCGTTGAGACGGGCTCCGCGCAGGTCGCCGCGCACCGTGGTGGCCATGATGTGGATGTGGCGGGGGTCGTGGCGAACGGCGATCCACCGGCAGCCGTCCGGGTCTCCTGGCTCGGCGATGCCTGCGGCGGCGACGACGCGGCGGGCGACTTCGGCCCACTCCTCGTCGGTGAGGATCCGGTCGCCGGGGTCGGCGCTGACCGGGCAGTGCCACACATGTTTCTTCGGGCGCCGGCTGCCGAGTTGGTTCACCCGAAGGTCCAGGACCTGTTCGAGCTGCTTGAGATTGGCCGAGGGGTCGCGGCCGGGGTCGGGGGCGAACCCGTCCCAGGACGCGACGATGTGGGGGTCGAAGTGCTCGTCGTGCTTGCCTGGCCCGTAGAGGTAGGCGAGCAGCCCGTACGTCTTCGAGCCGCGGCTGATGTCAGGAACCAACCGGCCCGCCCGCCACGAGCTTGGCTGCCGCAGTGTCGACGACCGTGATCGCTGCGCGGACCACGCCGAGCGTGGAGGCCAGCTCGGCCGGCTGGACGTAGCCGGCTGCGTTGAGGCCGAACGTCAGCTGGTTCAGGTTGTTGCCGACACGGGCGAGCTGGGCGCGGGCGGCGGCAAGTTCGTCAACGGCGTGGTCGAGGCGGTCTTGCGGGTCTCGGGCAGAGCTGTGGCCGCGAGCGGCGGCGAGGGTACTGGTGGCGACGAAGCGGGAGACGGTCTGCTCGCGCGTGCTGGCGGCTGCGGCGATTTCGTCGCGTTCGGCGTCGTTGAAGCGGACGACGATGCGGTGGGCGCGCTGCTGGTCGTCGCGGTGGCGGCGGCGGGGGCGGCGTGCTGGCGTCAACTGGGCTTCTGCTTCTTCGGGTTGTTCGGTGGTCGTGGTTTCTCCTTTCCTCTGTTCCCGGAGCGCCCTCGCTCCGCATCCTGGGGAGGAGTCGGGCGCCCTCGCTCGGCTCCTCCCCAGGTCCCTCGCCCCCTCGGGGCGAGGGCAAGTGCCTGGGGCTGCCCGTTAGGGCTGCCCCAGGCGATAGCTTGCTGCGCCGACGGGGCCAAGCCGTAAGCGCCCCACTGCGGCATCAAGTCCGCTTCGGGGACGCAAGTTCACGCTGCCGCTTCGAGTTCGGCGCGAGTGTCGACGAGCACGTCGAGGGCGTACTCGATTGCTTCCAGCGGCGATTCCAGGACGAACTTCGGCCCTCGGGACGAGCGGCGGACGATCCAACTGCCGTCGCCCGCACCTTCCGCGGAGTACAGGAGGCGCTGGTCGCGCAGCAGGCCCATCAGTGCGTCGGTGAGGGCGGCGTCAGAGCGGTTCGTGGCGGTCACGTGGCAGTCCTTCGGTGGGATTTCGGCCGGGTCGGTGTGAGGCAGGGACGGTCAGCGGCGGGCAGGCGGTGGCTTCCCCGCGTCGATCTCCCTGAGCTCCCTCAACAGTTGGCCGAGGGCGACGTTGTTGATCGGGATGTTCTGGGCCTTGAGGCCGGCGCGCAGAGCGTCCCGGTTCAGCCGTCCCTCGGCCTCGGCGGCAGCCTTGCGGGCAATGGGGACCAGCTCCTGCAGCTCGGCGCTGCTCAGCTGTCGGCGGCGGTCAGCGGCCGGGGACGGGCTCTGGTCCGGGACAGGACGCGGGACGGGGGCCTGCGCCCGGACGGGGACCGGGACCGCGACGACCACCGGGGTCTTGGCGGGACCGGCGGCCTCCGGGCGGGGACCGTCCCCGGACCGTCCAGAGGCGGGGACGGTCCCCGGCTTCGTCTCGGGACCGCCGGGGACCGCTCGTCCCGCACTCTGTGCGGCAGTGCCCGCTGAGCCCCCCGTCCCGGGGACGGCGGGTACGCTGGCGTCCCCGGGACGGGGGCCCGGCTCTGCCCCGATCGGTCCCGAATCGCGCCCGGCCCCCGTGTCGGGCGGGGGTTCCGCGGTCCCTCGGTTCGGAGCCGACGGGGTGGGGACGGAGGCGGGGGCTTCGGTCGCGGACGGCACGGTCCCCGGAGCCGTACCGGCTGAGGGGGCCGGGATGGTCGGGACGGCCTGCGGTGGCGATTCCCGTCCCGTCCCGGCGCCGGGGCTCGCTTCGGCGGGGACGGGGACGGTCCCCTGCTGAGGGGCGCTCCCGGGATCGGTCACGGAGGGGACCGGAGGGACGGGGACGGCCTCCGGCACGGCGGACTCGGCCGGCACGACCGGTGCGGCGGTCGGGACCGCGGTGATCTCCCGGTCCCGGCCTCGCTCCTCGATCCGCCGCGGTTCGGCACCGGGGACGGCATCGTGCTCCCGGGGACGACCCCACCAGCGGGTGAAACGGGACGGCTGCGACTCCGGGGCTGTCGCCGGTTCCTGGCCGCCTCGTCCCGGGGCGTGCCGCGACATGACGATGTAGAGGTGGGTGGCACCGCCGAGGACCAGCGGGGCGATGGTGCTGAGGGCTCCGACCGCGGTGTTGGTCAGGTGGAGGCCCGGGCCCTGCGGCGTCGCCATGTTGAGGCGGACGGCGTGGGTCCAGTTGGCCCAGACACTGGTGGCCGTGGAGGCGCCGAAGACCCCCCAGGTGTAGGCACGGGCCCGCAGCGGCGCCTCCTTCAGCACGACCAGCGCCCGCACCCCGTAGGCGATGAAGCCGTCGATCGCGACGGGGAAGAGATAGGACAGCTCCGGACGGACGTGCATGGCGACGGCCATCTGCTGCAGCGCGTCGTAGCTCAGGGCTCCGCCTACCGCACCCATGACGCCGATCGCCGCCTTGTCCCACCGGGACATCCCCGCCGGCGTTCCGCCAGCCTCGCTCATGCCGCCACCGCCACGGGATCGGGTGTGAACTCGGCGGCGATCCGCTGCTCCCGCAGGACGGCCAGCGGCTGCTCGTCCAAGGTCTTGCGGGCTTCCCGAAGGAGGTAGAGGGCGTACTTGCGGTCGGCGCCCAGGACCGGTGCCCAAACGTTCAGGTCGAGGTCGAGGAGGGCCGCGACGATCGTCACGGAGGCGCGCTCCAGCCTGGACAGGTGGCCTGGGCGCCCGTTGAGGGCGTTCAGGACTCGCTGTTCCTCCCACCGGTGGGCGCTGTTACGGCGGTGCAGGGTCTTGCGCTCGCCCTCGGTCAGCCCGCCGCGGATGCCCCAGCGGTCGGTCATTTCCATGGCCTCGGTGCGGCACTCCTCCTTCACGGGGCAGGAGCCACAGATCCTCTTGGCCTCCCGGGTCTCCTCGACCTGGCTGGGCAGCGGGTAGAAGTACTCAGGGTTCGGGGTGCCGGCGCAGGCGGCGCGGCTGGCCCAGGTGTAATCGCGCCGGCGACTGGCGATCGAGGTGGTGCTGGACACGGGATAGTTCTCCGGTTGGGCTCCACTGCCGGAAAGGGCGCGGAGGGGGTTCGGTCGTACGACCGGCGGCGCGGCCGGGGTGGGTTGGTCGCGCTGGTGCCGGCCGTTCGGTGGCTAGCGAGGTCGCGGGCCGGAGAGACGGGAGACTGTCTCTCTGGCCAGCGTTCTGATCCGCCGGTCGACAGCCGGGCTCGTCCTCGAATCGGCCGGCGCGCTCGGGCGGCTGGCCTGCAGCTGCGCGAGAGCGCGCAGGTATCCGGGCGAGGCGTCCTCTCGGGTCTTGATCTTGGGGGCCTGGGCGGCGCCTTCGCCGTACCTGACAGACCGGCGGGGCTCTTCGGCGGGCCGGGTGCCGTACGAGCTCAGCACTCGGATGCTGCGCAGGATCGTTTCTCCCTGCGCCTGGTTGATCTTCGCCACGAGTACCAGGGCGAGGGCCCGCACATGGGTTGCGTAGGCGGGGGATTCGGCGCGGACCTCCAGCTGGCCCGTCTGGTGGTCGAAGCTGACGGCGGTGACGTGGGAGGCGAGGTCGCCGACGGCTGCCGGCCAGAGGTCGAGCAGCTCGCGGCCGGCCAGCGGCGCCTGCCAGGCGTGCTGGGTCATCAGGTCGGACAGGGCCGTTCCCAGTCCCACGGGGTCGAGCCCGCCACGCCGAAGCCCGGTAGCGCGCCCGGTGGTCGGGGCCTTGACCGCGCTCGCGGGGCGCTTGCTCGCGTCGGCGCGGGCCCGGCGCAGGGCGAGGCGGGCGAGGTCGATGGCGGTGTTCTCGCTGTGGCTCATCACGCGGTTCCTGTTCGAAGGTGGCTGCTGGTGGTGCGGAGGCGCAGTACGCGCTCGACGAGGTCGCGCCCGTAGATCTGCTCGGCCTGGTCCCGGCCAGCGAGGGTCAGGGCGGAGGTGACCAGTTCGGGTCTTCCGGTGAGGTACTGGCGCCACGCGGTGGCGCGGGCTTCGCGGTGCTCGTCGCCGGTCGGCTGATCGTCGAGGGCCACCAACGGCTGGCGGTGGGTCGCTCTCGTCCAGGCATCCCGGAACAGGCGCTGGACGGCGGAGCTGCGCGGGGCCTGCCAGGTGCCCTGCCATTCGGTGTGGCGCTCCTTGGCCGCCTGCGGGCTGTCGCGCCACCAGGCGACGATCGCGCCGCGCTTGGCCGGGGTGTCGTAGAGCAGCTCGGCTCCGGCGAGGCGGGCGGTCAGGAAGCCGACCGGGCGGTGGACGCGGCGAGCGGGCGCCCGCTGGGCCAGGACGGCGATGACCTCGTGGGCGGTCCACCCGGCGTCCGCGAGGTGGCGAACGGCCCAGGCGATCCGGGCCACCGGGCTGCCACTGAGCCACGGGACCTGCCGGACGAGTTCGAGGGCCAGCTGGTGGCGCCGGCCGACCGCGTTCAGCTTCCGGCGGGTCCGCCTTCCCGGTCGATCCTGCTGGTCTTTCCCGTTCCCGAGGTCGCCCTCAGAGGGATTGTTGGTAGGTGCTGCAGGAGAAGACGTAACAGAACCTGCCCCCATTGGGGTGCAACGGGAGGACTTCGCAGAGGAGTTGATGCCGGCCTTCCTGGTGCCTCGACGCTTGGTGCGGCGCACGGTTCGCGCGGCCTTCTTGCCGAGCTGCGCGAGGACGAGGCGGCTCTCGTCGGAGACGACACCGACGACAGTGCGGATGAACGTCTGGGACGTACTGGTCCGCAACCCGATGGTCTCGTCAAACTTCGCGGGGATGGTGCGGACGAACTCGCTTGCCCTGGCGGCGGCCTGGCGTATGCGGGTGCCCTTGACGGTGTAGGTGAGCAGTCCGGACTCCCGGAGGATCGACAGGTGGTACTGCACGGTGCGCTCGGACACCTGGAGCATCCGGACGAGGTAGTCGACGCCCGGTCTGCACGGGGTGAGCTGGGCGAGCAGCTCGGCGATACGGATCGTGGTGCTGCCGAAGCGGGGGCCGTGGGTGCGGGCCGGGGTGTGTGCCTGGCTTTCGCGCACCCAGTGGACGGCTTGCAGCCAGGTGTACGGGTCCGGCGCGATGCGTCCGGAGGTGGTCGAGATCCACTGAGCGGGATCGGGGACGAGCAGGCCGGAGCCGCCCGTCGTCTTCTCCGCGTCCGGCGCTTCGACGTCTCGGACGGGCTGGAGGGAGCTGGGCACGGAGGTCCTGGTTCAGCTGGGCACGGCGGCCTGGCGCCACGAGCTGTCGCAGTTCGGGCGCGGCGTCGGCGGATTCGGACGGCGGTGCGCGCAGGGCGCGCTCAACGCTGGTGGCAGCCACCTCGTGCGAGTCGAGGCAGGGGTGATCGCCGGCCGGCGCCAGTCGGTGGGCGGCGGGGCCGGGTGTCAGGCTGCTGGGAAGTGCCCTGGGTCAGGCCGCCATGGCAACGGACTCGTCCTCGGCCACGGCGATCAGCCGACCGGTGGCGAGGTCAAGTTCGTGGGCGAGGTGCGGGTCGAGGCCGGGGAAGTGCTGGACGATCCAGCGGGCCGCCATCTGCCGGTCGGGGAGCGGCTGGGGCACGTGCTGCCGGTGGGCGTCGAAGGCGCTGGCCGTGCGGGGGAATCCGTGCGATCCGCGGTCCAGCCGTACGACGGCGGTGTCCGGTGCAAGGAGGCTGGCGAGGGCCTCAATGAAGGAGCTGGGGGCGGTGGCGATCTCGGCGCCGGCGGGCCGGGTCGGCGCCACGGTTGTACGCGAGAAGGAGGACATGGGAGACTCCTGAGCTGGAGAAGCCCGGCTGCGTGGTGAGATACGAAGGCCGGTCATCTTCGGACGTGATCGACGTCCTCGTGGTGCGAGGAGCCCGGGAGCGCCAACTCCCGGGCCCTCGACGAGAACGGCCGAGGCGGCCCGCCCAGCGGGCCAGTGGGCCGGTCGGCACCCCGGAGAAGCGCACCAAACAGCACCCACCGGGGATCAGACACTTTATTGCCCCTTCGACGCGATCAACGTACACCAAAATGCCCCGACTGTGGGCAATAGATTGCCCTCAAGATGTGCGCGCGAGCACGATCAGGCACTAAAGTGTCCCCGTGGGACGATCTGACACGGGAGGAGCGGCGATGGCCGAGCACGTCGACGCCGACGCGGGGGCGGCGCGCATCGCAGCGCGGCTGGGCTATCTCTTCGAGCACCGGCACCCGGAGGGGCGCGGCCCGTACACGATCGCCGAGGTCGCGGCCGGCACCGGCATCAGCGAGTCCTCCATCAAGCAGCTGCGAGGCCGCGGCAGGGTGAACCCGACGATCAACACCCTCACTGCGATCTCATCGTTCTTCGACGCGCCTCCGACGATCTGGGTCGTACCCGACGAGGAGCTGGAGACGGTGCTCGCCAAGCGCGACCTGACGACCGCCATGCGGGACTCCGGCGTCCAGTCGATCGCGCTGCGCAGCCAGGGCCTCAGCGCGAAGAACATGGCGCGCATCACGGAGATGATCGACATGGCGAGAGAGTCCCAAGGACTCCCCCCGATCCCCCCCGCGTAACACCGGAGCACGAAGAACCGGTTCATCGTTTATTTTTCAACCTTGTCTATGCGCATAGATAGGCCGCACTTCCTCGCTTAGTCGCCCCCGGCACCCCCTAGCCCCCTGGCGACAACGGCGAGATCCTCGGCGCACGGGGCCACCGCGGGCCCCATGCCCCGAGGACCCCGTCCACGATGCGCTCCCCGGCGGGCGCGATGCCCCCGACTCCGAGGTGTCGGCGATAGCCGGTGGGCGCCCCCGAGGAGCCTCGCACTGACCGGAGCCAACTTCAGTCACGTGCCCGAGGCGGCCTGCCGATGCTGCTCTCGTTTTCGTCGGCAGCATCGGCAGGCTGAGGTCTCCAGCATCCCGGCGGCCTCGGCCGAGTCGGCCCAGGACGGTTCAGGCGCCGTGGAACGAGACGATGAAGCGGAGCTTCGTGTTGCGCAGGGGGGCCAGCGCCATGATTCGACAGGGCACCTTGTCGTCGCCGCCGTGGGGCATGCGCATGTACCTGACGTCGCCGTCCGGGTGGACGTAGTAGTCGTGGCGGTCCCAGAGCTCCTGCGCCTCGGGGCAGCCCTCCATGATGTCCCGTACGAGCTCCTTGAGCTGGTCGTTGTCAGGATGCTGCGCCGCCGCGGTTCGGATCTGCGCTAGGAAGGGGACGGCCCAGCCCTCTTTCCAGTCGACCAGCTGCTCGCGCGCCTCGGGGTAGAGGAAGCTCCACCTCATGATGTTGCCGCTGTACACCCACGGGTACATCACCCGGTCGGGAGAGTTGTGGGCGACGACATTCCAGGCGACGTCGGAGAGGTAGGCGGGGTTCGGCAGCATCTTCGCGAGAAGGCGCCGCATGTCGCTGTCCATCGCCGCCATCGCGTCCGGCTCCGCACCGCGCTCAGTGGGTCCGCGCCCGATCGCCCGGTGGAACAGCGCGAGCTTCTCGGCGTCGTTCAGACGCAGCGTATAGGCGAGCCGATCCAGGAACTCCTCGGAAAAGCTGGCTTCCTCGCCGTTTTCGAGCTTGCTGTACCAGCGGGCACTGACGCCGGTATACCGGGCGATTTCGCTTTTCGAGACTTCGGTGGTGCGGCGAGCGGAGCCAGTCGTCTTTACCAGGCCCGGGAGCGCATTGGGATCCAGGCGCCGGCGCCAGCGTTCCACCATGCCCGCCAACGTCTCATCACGGGCCGCAAGGCGTTCGTGGTCGGTCTTCATGACCATCGAGTCTAGGCAGCCATCGACGCTCGGGCATACCAGAAACCTGTGGCGAACACCACACCGACGGCAAAGTCGAAGCGATGTAACGAAACGATTTCGGTGCTTGTTTTCGGATGATGAACCGTCAGCAAAAGACGATCATGCGGCCCAAGCTCGATGGGTTGTCAGATTCCAGTATCGACGGCCCCTGGGGTCAATTGATTACCTTCCGTCAACCCGATCTGGTGGTAACGCAGCGGAGTCGATACGCGTAGCACGAACTCTTGATTCCGGAAGTGCCAGTTCCGGAAGTGTCAGTTCCGGAACTGCCAGTTCCGACCACGGTTTGGCATGGTGGGGCTACCGGCCCGCCGCGAGGTCGCGCCGGCCCCCACCCCCCACCCCCACGTTTGGAGTAGACCCATGTCTCGATCCGCCCTCGTTGTCGGCGGCAGCCGCGGTATCGGGCTGGCCGTAGCGCGGCAGCTCCGTGAGCAGGGCCACCGGGTCGCTGTCACCTCCCGCAGCGGCGGCTGCCCGGAGGATGGAATCCTCGCGGTGCCGTGCGACGTCACGAGCCCCGAGTCAGTCGACGCGGCGCTCTCTGCGGTGGAAGCGGCCCACGGACCGATCGAGATCGTCGTGATCAACGCGGGCATCACCCGCGACACCCTGCTGCTCCGTATGAGCGAGGAGGACTTCGACGCCACGCTCCAGACCAACCTCGCCGGCGCGTACCGGGTCGCCAAGCGGGCCGTGAAGGGCATGCTGCGCGGTCGGTTCGGCCGCCTGGTGTTCATCTCCTCCGCAGGTGCGATGACGGGGGAAGCCGGCCAGGCCAACTACGCCGCAAGCAAGGCGGGCCTGATCGGCTTCGCCCGCTCCCTGGCCCGCGAGCTGGCCTCGCGCGGCATCACCAGCAACGTGGTCGCGCCCGGGCTGACCGAGACCGACATGACCGCTGTCCTGACGGACTCCCAGCGCGAGTCCCTGCTGCAGCGCGTGCCCATGGGCCGCATGGCCCAGCCGGACGAGGTCGCAGCTGCTGTCGCCTTCGTGACCTCCGACGCCGCCTCCTACGTGACCGGTGCGGTCATCCCGGTCGACGGCGGCGTCGGCATGGGGCACTGACCCCGGTCGCACCCGAGCCCTGGGCGCACGCGGGGACGCCCAGGGCCCACCCGAAGCTCCAGGGGAATCCTTGATCATCTGGGAGGTGCCATGCCTGCGGGTTCACTCCGGAACGCCTGCGAAGATCGACTCGGGCGCCTGGATCTGCCACACCGGTTCAGCGAGAACGACCTGATAGACGCCGTGGCCTCATTGGCCGGACGGACAATCGACTGCGAGCCCGTCGACATGAGGGGCGCGTTCTCGTGCGGACTGCGCAAGAGATATGCCAACCGTGAGGTCATCTACTACGAGAAAAACGCCTCGGCGCTGCACCGACGGCAGATTATCGCCCATGAACTCTCCCATATCCTTTGGGAGCATAAAGGTGAGATCGACCTCGCCGACCTAATGTCGGACGAAGAACTCGCCGGCCTGATGGACTGGAGCGTCCTCGGGGTTTCCGCCCGCACGTCGTACGAAACCGACGCAGAGATCGAGGCGGAAATGATGGCCACCCTCATACTTCAGCGCATGTACCGCGGGACCGTGATGCCCGCCCCTCGCCCCAGTGCCGCCGATGAGCGCTGGGATGCGATATTCGCCTGACCCTCAAGGAACGTCGTGATCAACGTCATTTTCGGCGGCATGCCCCTCATTCTTCTCACGGCCTCGCTCTACTGGGCATTCCGGCGGCGCCCGGGCCAGCGCCCCGCGGGCACTCTGAGCCTGTCTGCCCTCCTGGCCTGCTTCGCGGTTGCCTTCAGCGCCTACCAACCGACGGTCCGGGCTTTGGAGGACGCCGTCGCGCTGGACCTCTCCCGGCTGGTCAGCAACAGTGCCACCCTGTCCGCGGGAGCCGCAGTCTCGGCCGTGCTCCTCTACCTCAACTACGACGTGCCCGAGGCCCGCCGTCGGATCCGCTGGCGACTTCGCCTCCTGGCCGTGGCCGTCGCCACTATGGCCGTGGCCTTCGCCGCCACGCCCCCCGAGCTGATGTGGAGCACCGCCGAAACACAGGGCGGCCTCGACGAGGGGCCCACATCCCTTCACATCTACTCGGCGGCGTACATCGCCTTCCTCTCGTACGCCGTTCTCGACTGCCTCACCCAGACCTGGGCCAGGTCTCGCAAGGCAACCCGGACCACCCAGCGGCTCGGCCTGCGCACGACCGCCGCCGGCTGCGTCGTCGCCCTTCTCTACACCACCTACAAGACCGTCAACGCCATTGCGGCACTGTTCGGTTGGAACGCCATTCCGGACGGGGGCCGCTGCACGAGCCTGGTGACGCCAGTCAGTTGCGCGTTCAGCGTTACCGCGCCAGCCGTCAGCGTGCTGCTCATCACGACGGGGCTGACCCTGCCAGCCGTTCTCTGGCCGGTCACGCAGTTCCTCCGCCGCCGCTGGGAGCGCCAGTCCGTCTCGGACCTCACCCCACTCTGGCAGGACCTGACGCAGGTCTGCCCCAGCGTCGTCTTCCGGACGGTCGGCGGTGAGACCGAGACCGACCTCGTCCTCCACCGTAGAGTCGTGGAGGTCTGCGACGGGATCCTCACCCTGGACGAGCACCGCTCACGCGCGGTCCAGCAGGCAGCAGCAGCCGCCGTCGCCGCCACTCGGCACGCCGGGACCGATCGCGGCGCCGCAATCGTCGAGGCGGCCGTGATCGCCGGAGCGATCCGGGCCGCCCGCGCAGGCGCCCCTGCCCAGGACGATCCTGCCCCGCAGGCGGCCGGTGCCGACACCCGCGAGGGAGACCTACGCGCCGAGGCGTTGTGGCTACGCTCGGTCTCCCGGCAGTACGCGACCAACGACATCGTCCACCGCGCCGCCGACCACCAGGTCTCGGTGCTCACCGCGGCCTAGGAAGGCAGCAATATGGCCTCCTCCCCGTTCTCGGACCCGGAGTTCTACCGGGACCGCTACCCGACCTACGCAGCGCTGCGCGGTCGATCCCCGATCCTCCAGATCCCCATGGGCGGAAGTACGGGGCCGGCGGTTGCCGTCACCGGCTACGAACAGGCGCGCCAGGCACTCGCCGCCGACCTCTCCAAGGACACCGCGGCTTTCTTCGCTGACCGCCCGTCCGGACGCTCGCTCCACCCCACGGTCGCCCACACCATGCTGCACACCGACCCGCCCACGCACACCCGCCTTCGCCGGCTGGTCGTCCGGGCGTTCACCCCCTCCACCGTGGACAGCCTCCGCCCCTGCATCCGCCACCTGGCCGAGCAGTTGATCCGGCGCTGGGAGCCGGGAAGCGAGGTCAACCTGATCGCGGACCTCGCCGGCCCCCTCCCCGTCGCCGTGATCTGTCAGCTCCTCGGCGTACCTCCGGAGGACTGGGGCAGGATCCGCTCCCTGTCCACCGACCTGTTCGCCACCGGCGACAGCGCCCGGATCGACGCGGCCTCCCACGACCTCGCCGATTACATGACCCAGCTGATCGCCACCAAGCGCTCCCGACCGGACCAGGCGTTGCTCTCCGCCCTGATCGCCGTCCGCGACGCCGACGGCGACCGCCTCAGCGAGGAGGAACTGGTCTCCCTCGGCCTACTGCTCCTGATCGCCGGCCACGAGACCACCACGGCAGCGATCGGCAACGCCGTCCTTGCGCTCCTCCAGCACCCGGCCGAGTTGGAGGGCCTGCTGGCCTACCCGCACCGCATCCCCGCCGCTGTAGACGAACTCCTGCGCTACGACGCGCCCGTGAGCATCGCCACGTGGCGCCACACCGCCCACACAGTGCGGCTGGGCGACGTGGAAGTCGCCGCCGGCACCCCGGTCCTGGTGTCCCCCGGGGCCGCCAACCGCGACCCCGGGAGGTTCACCGATCCGGACCGGCTCGACCTCCAGCGCAAGGATGCCGCCAGCCACCTCTCGTTCGGCCACGGCATCCACCGCTGCCTCGGCGCACCGCTCGCCCACGCCGAGGTCGAGACCGCACTGCGGGTCCTGCTCAAGCGCTTCCCCGGCCTGCGGCTGGCCGTCCCCGCTGAGCAGCTGAAGTGGCGCCGCTCCCGCCTCATCCGGGGTCTGGAGTCGCTGCCCGTCCTGCTGTAGGCACAGCCCGGTGCTGCCGAGGATCCGTCCCCGGCAGCACCGCCGCCGCCAGCAGCCGCCAGGTCATGCCCAACGACGGCTCACACGCCCCCAACACCCGCCGAACATCCCTCACCCGGGCAACCCCGGCCCCCAGAGCCGACCGGGCCGCCAGCGCGTCTCATACCGTTGATGCCGAACCAGCCAGCGCTGCACGGACCTTGGCCATCCCTCGCGCCGCCACCTCGGCACCCTGCACCTCACCCGCACGACGGGGTTCCGCCCCCTGACACCGTCCGCACAGCCCCGGCTCCGCCAGCGGATCACGGCACTCCGCGCATTCCGCGAACCGCCGCCTCGCCACCGGCACCGCAGGGCGCTCCGCCGGCATCTTCCGCTCCAGCCGCGATCGCAGCACCCCGGACGGCGAGTAGACCACCTCCGGCAGCCCGGCCAGCAGCGCCTCCTGCAGCTGCTCCTCCGAGCCGCCGCGCTCTATCCACTCCCGCACCAGCGGTGCCAGTGCCGCCGCCTCTGCCGCACCCAGCGGCAGGCGCCGCTCCGGTCTGACCACGCGCAGCAGCGCGCTCATCGCCGCGAGGGTCGCCGGGTCCGCCGGCACAGCAGGCTCGGTGGTTCGAGGAGTGGGTGTGGGAGCGGCTTCCTCCCTCCCACCCTCGGCGTCCGCCGGACCGTTCTCGGCGACCGGCGGAGCCGGCGCGACGGGGAGGGTAGGTACTTTGACCAGGTCCTTTGGAAGGACGCCACGATCAGCGGTGTCCGACTCACCGGAGTCCGGTGCAGTGGCACCCGGCAATCCTCCCGGCTGCGGCCGGTCGAAGATGTGAGCCTCCGAGCGCAGCCGCCCGTTGGGAAGCCGGACCACCTCCACCCGGTAGTACCCCCACGCCCGCAACTCGTCCAGCGCCGCCGCCAGCGCCTTACGACCCTGCGGACTTGAGTCCGCCATCTGCCGACACGTCTCGCGCCAGTCGTCCGGGCGGGACAGGAGGTCCACCAGCAGTCCCCGGGCGGTGTAGGTCATGGCGCGGTTCTGCGCCAACGAGTTCGGAATGATCACGAAGTTCGACGAGTGCGGGCTGCGGTGGATGATCAGGAAGGGCCTCCTCGTTCCTCGGCCGGGCCTGTCCCAGCCGGGGGACGACGGACCATAGCCACGAAACCTGCCACAAGTGAAGCCGACACCGAGCGACCTTGATCACACCGCGACGAATCGCTTTGCATCGACGTCGGCCCCGCCCACGGCTGCGACGGTGCCACGGCGACCAGCTCGACAACGCGCAGACGTACGTGCAGCGCGCCACCTACGTCGTCGTCGCCGACGAGGAGATAACAGACGGGCAACCCCTCCTGCACGCCTGCGAGCAGCTGCTGCCCACACTGGGCGGCGCCTGACGCCAACGCCAGCCCGACCCCGACGCCGTCCACCGCATCGCGAGGAACATCGCCACCAGGACGGTCGGCCTCGCCCGCGCCGCCGTCACGCGCGCTGAGCCGCCCCGGGCTGCCTCAGGCCAAGCCCTCCGGCAGCCCCCCGCGGAACAGCACGTGCCAGTGCATGTGCTTCGACTCCTGGTACGCGCCCTCGTTCGTCACGACACACGCCGCGCCGTACTCCTCCCGCACCTTCGCAGCGACCTTCCGGACCACCCGGAGAACGTCCGCGAGCACCTCCTCGGTGCCGTCGCCGAGGTCCACCAGCGACGGGATGTGCCGCTTCGGGACGACCACGATGTGCACCGGGTAGCTCGGCCTCGTGTGCTCAAACGCGAGCACCGTGTCGGTCTCATCCACTACCCTCACCGGCGTGACACCGTTCAGCGCCTCGTTGCAGTAGAAGTCCGAAACCGTTGTCGGCGCTGTCGGAGTCGTCACAGTGCACCCGTTCCCTATGGCTCTGCGGCGACAGCTGGGGCAGGGAAGTACCGGAGGTCACCGCAGTCGTTGAAGTTGACCAACCAGCGGCCCAGCGTACCGCGCGATCTGACGTGCACTCACCTGTTCCGAATGACACGACAATCGGAATATTCCGACGCTATGAGCCTGCGAGCACTGCCGTCAGACCGCGCAGTCGCACTCCTCTTCCGATACTGCTACGACGCGTTCGCCAGCGATGCCCTCAGCCTCTCCAGCCCGTCTGGGAGTTGAGGACGTCAGCGGCCCACTGGTAGTGGCCGGTCTCGCGGATGTGTAGGTCCTGCTTCGGGTAGAGGTCGCAGGAGAGCAGAGCGATCAGGTGCAGGTAGTCGGCCAGCTGGGCGCGCCGGTCAGCAGTAAGACTCGCGGCGGCTGCGGCCAGCAGGCGGTTGCGGACGGCGAGGCGGTCCACGTCGTACATCCGGTAGTAGGCGCAGGCCCCGGCCAGGTCGAAGAGCGGGTCACCGAGCAGGGTGAACGTGCCGAAGTCGATGACGGCGCTGACCTTGCCATCGGCGGTGACGAGGATGTTGTCGGGGTAGAGGTCGCCGTGAATGACGCCCTCGGGGCCGGTGTAGGGGCGGGCAAGCCGCGCGGTGAGCCGGTCGATGATGCTGTCGAGGGCTGGGACGTCGAGGCGCAGGTCGGTCAGCACCTTCGGGAGCTTCTGCTCCAGGAGGCAGCGCAGGAAGGCGTTCCAGTCCTCGCCCTCGTGGGACGGGTCGGGGTCGAGGAGCATGCGCCGGTCGAGCAGGGTGGTCAGGCGCAGGCCCGTAAAGTCACGGACGGCGGCGAGGTAGGTGTGTTCGGTGGCGGGGTCAATGAGGTCGAGCGCGTCGCCCATCGGGGTGCCGGGCAGGCGGGTCTCGGTGACGGCCAGCAGGGGGCCGTGCTGCTCGATGGCCTGGATCTCGGGCAGGGCGTAGGGGACGCTGGTGCGGTCGAAACGCCGGTAGAGGTCGGCGATGGTCTCCAGCGCCTGGCGCTGGTCGGGGTCGGCGTAGACCTTGAGGACCTGGTCGTAGCCGAGGGCGTAGACGCGGGCCTCGGTGCCGGCGGCGATCAGGTCGGCGGGGGTGAGTCCGCGGGCGGCGAGGAGTTCGGTCTCGGCTTCGGCGGTAATGCTGCTGGCGTCTCGGCGAGTGATCACGGGTTCGCGCTCCGGGTGATGGCGGTGACGACGGTGCGGTTCTCGGGCCGGACGGGGCCGCCAGCGAAGTCCCCGGCGAAGGAGACGACCGCGAATCCGGCTTCGTGCAGAGCGTCGGAGAGTTCGGGTCGGGAGTGCGTGCGGGTGCGGCAGGTCGCGGACCGGCCGGGCCGGGTGTTGGTGACGCCGGTGAGCTTGGCCCCCCAGTCGCACCAGGCGCTCTCGACGACTCCGTTGTACGCAACGATTTCGGTGCTGATCGGTTCCGCGTTGCGGCGGTTCTCGTACTCGGCCCAGGCGCGGGTGGCCACGCCTGGGCCGATGGCGCCAGGGGTGGAGCCAGGGCCCGATCTCGCGGCCGTCTTCCTGGGGTGTCGCCGCGTCGGTGTAGCCCGCAGACGCCGACGATCGGGGCGGCGTCTACCCCAGTCTCAGCAGCTTGTCTTGGGCGCAGGGGCGATGTTAGGCGTCGCTGCCAGGTCGAGCCAGAACGCCTTGTACAACAAGGCGGGGTGCCGATGCGGGGCGGTTACTCGTCCACCCACGCGGTGGCCCATCATCGTGACTTCCCGCTCCAGCAGGTGCTGGTCGCGTTCCTCGTTGAAGACGCCGACGATCAGTCGGCCTCCTGGTGCCACCACCTGGGTCAGCAGGTGCTCGATGTAGGCGCCGCGCAGTTGGGGCGGGACGTAGTCCAGTCCGGTGCGGACGATTGCGAAGGTGCGGGGCGGCTGCCAGCCCATCGCGTTCGCGTGCCAGATCCGGCTCGCCCATTGCGGGCAGCGCTCACGGGCGAGTGCGGCCAAGGCGTTGGAGATGTCCACGCCGAACGGCTCGAGGCGGATGCCGTCCTCGGCCGCCCAGGCGGTGAGTGTCTCCATGAGGTGGCCGTTGGCGCAGCCCACGTCGAGGAAGTCGCCGCCGGACGCCGGCAACGCCCGGGTCAGGAGCCTTCGGGCGCGCTCCCAGTGAGCAGGGTCTCCGCTGTGCCCCGACTGGGCGCGGGGATTGTCGGCGGCCAGGTAGGCGGGTTCAATCAGCATGCGCACGGCTTCATGCCAGCCCTCCTGGTCAAGCTCGCCGGCGTTGAAGGCGGCGTCGATGGCTGCCGCCTCCCGCCAGCTGCGTTCCTTGCTGGCGGCCAAGGCGTCCGCAGCCGATGGTTCGGCGTTCATCTGTCCTCCGGGACGGATAGGGCGCCGGCCGTGCGAACTGCGTGGGCATCGCACGGACGGGGGGCGTGGTGCTGGCCTGACTCATCTCGCTGTCCGTCGAGCGGCGGGCTGATCGGGGTTTCAGCTCCCAGCAACCAGCGTTAGTTCGCGTGTCTCGGTGAACTGCCAGGGGTCTTGCGCTGCTTCCTCGAAGGCTACCGCCGGACCGTCGCTGAGCCGGGTGAGAACACCGAGAAGGAGCGCGTGGGAGATGAGGAGGAGGCTGCCTCGGCGGGCGGTGGCGGTCAGCAGCGTCAGGCAGTCCGTGGCGCGGGCGTGCAGGTCGGCGAGGCTTTCGCCGTCGCCGCAGCGCAGTTCGGGGTTCTCGTGACGTTGTGCGCGCCAGGTGGTGTACGCGCTGGGGTAGGTGTCGGGCCCGCGGCCGTGGACGATGCTGGGTGCTCTCCATTCGGCGAAGATCGGGATAGCGGCGACGATCGGCAGGCCGGTGTGGTGGGCGAGGATCGCGGCGGTCTGTCGGGCGCGAGGCATGGTGCTGGTGACGATGCTGGTGATACCGGTGGGGAGGTTGCGGGCGGCGTGGCGGGCTTGCTCGCGGCCTTCGTCGGTGAGTGGGGCGTCGGGGTGGGCGTGGTGGCCGGGTTGGTGGCCTTGGTAGGCGGCGTGGCGCATGAGCCAGATGTCAGCCAAGGATCCAGCCTCCGTCGACGCGCAGGGTCTGGCCGGTGATGAAGCCGGCTTCGTCGCGGGCGAGGAAGGCGACGGCGGCGGCGATGTCGTCGGGGTGTCCGCGACGTTGGATGCACTGGCGGGCGAGTTGGCGGGCCGTCATGGCTTCGGGGTCTGGGACGACGTCGTCTTCGGCCGGTACGCGGATGGAGCCGGGGGCGATGCAGTTGGCGGTGATGCCGCTTGGGCCGAGTTCGCGGGCGAGGGCGCGGGTGAGTCCTTCGAGACCGGCCTTGGCGCTGATGTAGGGGGCGAGGTCGTGGCGGCCGGCGGTGGCCAGGACGGATCCGGTGGTCAGGATCCGGCCCCAGCCTTGGGCGGTCATGGCCGGGGTGAGGGCTTGGGCCAGGAGGTAGTGGCTGGTGAGGTTGGTGTCGAGGTTGTCGCGCCAGTGGTCGAGGGTGAGGTCGGGCCATGGCGTGCGCGGGTAGGCGCCGGCGTTGCTGACGAGGATGTCGATGGTGCCGATTCGGTCGGTGGCGGTGCGGGTGAGGTGTTCGACCTGGTCGGGCTCGCGCAGGTCGGCGTGGATCGGCACGGCGGTGGTGCCCTGCCGGCCGAGGTGGGCGGCGAGCTCGTCGGCGGCCTGGTGGTCGTCGAAGTGGGCGAGGACCAGGGTGGCTCCGTCAGCGGCGAGGCGGCGGGTGATGGCCTGGCCGAGGCCGCCGGTTGCTCCGGTGATCAGGGCGGTGCGGCCGGTCAGGGTGTCGCGCACAGGGTGTCCTCGAGGTGGAAGAAGTCGATCGGGTTGAAGTCGGGGGCCATGGCTTCGGCGAGGCGGGCGAGCACGACCATTCGGTCGCGCGCTCCGAGGTCGGCGAGGTTGTAGACGGCGAGGATGCGCATCACGAGGTAGGGGCGCAGCAGGTGACCGAGGTCTTGGTCGGGCCAGAGGTCGGCGGCGGTGGGTTCGACGAGGCGTTGCCAGTACCAGGTGGCGGCGGCCTGGCGGGCCGGTGAGGGGGTGGTGGTGTAGTCGATGCGGATGGTGCGGGTGCGCGGGTCGATGGCGGCCCAGTGGAGTTTGGGTCGGTTGGCGGGGAGTTGGGCGAGTGCGGCGGGGTGGTCGGTTAACGCGGTGGGGTTGTAGGTGGGGACGAGCCAGCCGCCGAGGGCGGTGGTGTACCAGAGGAAGTTGGCGAATTCGCCCAGGAGGCTGTTCATGCCGGCGGTGTCGTAGTCGAGCCAGGCGAGGGGGTTGGCGAGGTTGACGTCGGTGGGGTCGCCTTGGGTGAGTGCCGCCCAGACGGGCTCGTCGGTGGCGAACTGGTCGCGGATCCAGGTGAGGGTGTGGTGCCAGTCGAGGTGCAGTTCGCGGTTGTTGACGATCAGGGTGTGGTTGGTGAGTTCGCTGACGGGCAGTGGTGCGTTGAATGGGAAGTCGCGGTCGAGGTAGTAGTCGTCGAGGCGTCCGCCGGGCTGTGCGCGGTCCCAGTAGAGCTTGCGGACTACCTCGCGGGGGTGGAGCAGGCGGGCGGTGGCGGCGATGGCCTTTCGGTAGGCCTCGGTCAGTGTCGTCATGTAGGCGCGCAGTTCGCCGGTGGGCTGACCTGGAATGTTGAGCAGATCGAGCAGCAGGCCGCTGTCGGTGCCGATGGGCAGGCGCTCGTAGAGGAGCAGGCGTCCGCCTGGGACGCGCTGGTGGGCGAGGAGGGCGGGCAGGCGGTAGTGCTCGGCCAGGGCGTGGTGTCCGCGGATCTCGGCGAGTGCTTCACTCGGGTCGCGGGTGTACTTGAGCATGATCGGTCGGCCGGCCACGGTGGCGGGCAGGAGCAGGTTGCGGGTGAAGCGCCGGAGGGGTCCGATGCTCCACCGCCGGCTGGTTGTCATCGGCGGCCTGCCAGGAGGCGGGTGGCGAGGTCGGCGACTGCGGCTGGGGTGATGGCTGTCAGGTCCGTGTCTGTGGGTTGGTCGAGGTGGTCGCGGACGGGGCACAGGTCGCCCTGGTGCATGCGTTCGGAGGCGGGGGTGGCGATGGCGTGGTGGTGGGGCAGGCCGGTGCGCCACTTGCTGTGGCTGTGGCGGGCGTAGAGGCCGATGACGTGGGGGCCGGCGCCATTGGGGTTGCGGGCGAGGGCGGCGAGGTGGGTCAGGCCGGTGTCGTTTCCGAGGACGAGGTCGGTCTGCGGGAGGAGGTCGGCCAGGTCTTCGGCTGGCATGCCGTCCAGGTGCAGGATCTGCAGGTTGCCGCGGGGCGGTTCGGCCCTGGCGGTGGTCTGCGTGTCGGCGTCGGTCTTGGCGCCGATGAGCAGGAGCCGGACGGGGGCGTGGGTGTGGCGGGCGATGCGTTCGGCGGCTTCGGTGAACCGGTCGGCGCCGTAGTCCTTGAGCTGGGGCCAGCTGGTGGCGGTGATGGCGGCGATGGTGAGTCCGTCGAGCCAGTGCGCGGTGTGGAGTTGGTGGACCTTGGCGTTGCTCCGCGCGTACAGCAGCGGGGTGAAGGGGCCGGTGGCCGGAAGGCGCACGCCCAGGCGGCGCTCGAGTGCGAGGTAGTGGCGTGCAGGCAGGTCGGGATGGGCCTGTCCGTCGGTGGACCAGCAGGGTGGTGCGGCGGGGTCGCAGATCAGGTAGGTGCCGGGGCCGCGGGTGGTGGCGCCTTCGCGATCGGCGATCATCACCTGCCGGTGGTCGCTCGGGCCTAGGACGTCGAGCCGTGGGAGGCTGGTCCGGGCGAAGAGCGCGGTGTGCGGGCCGGTGACGGTGACGCGGACCGGCGTGCCGCGGCGAAGGGCGAGCCATTCAGCCGTGGCGCGGACCGCGGCGAGGGCGAGCAGGCTGTCGCCGAGCTTGCCGTGCAGGGCGATCTCGATCTGGGTGCAGTCGGCCAGGCGGGCGACCAGGTCGACGGAAGATGGGAGGGGGAGCTGCTGACCGACATCCAGGTCGTGCCGGTCGTAGCCCAGCGGTGTGGTGTGCAGGTCGCCGGCCAGGTAGCGGGTCTGCCCGTCGTGGCACCAGATGTCGGGTTCTGCTGCCTGAGTGGTCATCAGTCGCCCTGGATGGTGTGGAGGCTGGTCAGCGGCAGGCCGAGATCGGCGAGGTTCTGGCGGCCTGTGTGGCGCTGGTCCTCGACCAGGCAGATCGCGCCGAGTGGGATGGCGCCCGCGTAGCGCAGGCGCTGGGCGAGGTTGGCCAGGGTCTGCCCGGTGGTGATCTCGTCGTCGACGAGCAGGACCCGGCTCCCACGGGTGATCCCGTAGGCGTACACGTCGGTGCGGCGGGCGTGCGGCTCGCTGAACTGGACCATGCCTTCCAGCGGCAGGTGCAGCTTCCACGCGATCTTGTAGGGCAGGCCGGCGGCCTGAGCCACGGCGAGGGTGGGGATGATGCCGCCGGCGTCCAGGCCGAGCAGGTAGTCGACGGGGCCGAGCGCCATCTCGGCGTTGGCCGTCTTCCACAGGTTCTGGCCGACGCTGATCAGGTCGGCGGT
Source organism: Kitasatospora sp. NPDC127116 (assembly GCF_042677365.1). Classification (NCBI taxonomy): domain Bacteria; kingdom Bacillati; phylum Actinomycetota; class Actinomycetes; order Kitasatosporales; family Streptomycetaceae; genus Kitasatospora; species Kitasatospora sp. NPDC127116. The sequence goes on along the minus strand of NZ_JBHXTL010000003.1, from coordinate 132,787 downwards.
GTGGACGGGCTGCTCCAGGCCGTCGAGCGAGTGGATGACGCGCTCGCGGCGGCTGGTCTCGGGGACACTCAGGCGTTCCACGACCCGGGCGGTGAACGGCACTGCGGTGGCGGATTCGAGGGTTTCGGGCATGGCAGTACTCCGGTGGTGGCGGGTGAGGTGAAACGAGCTGCTCCGGGAGTGGCCTGCAGCGGTGGCGCTAGGCAGCGAGCTGCAGGGCGTACCAGGCCAGGAGGCGGTCGGCGGCGGCGGTGACCACGGTGAGCGCGTTGTCGGGGGCGCCGTCGCGCCAGGCGTCGGCGACGTGGTGCAGCGTGGGCAGGTCGAGCAGGTCCAGACCGGGCAGGTGGGAGGCTGCGGCGAGGATCTCGTCGGGGCCGCTGGTCCAGTGGCCGTGCTCGCGCAGGATGAGGCGGGCGGCGAGGACGATGTGCTTGTAGAGCTGGCGCACGCTGCCCGGCGTGGCCTCGGCGCGCAGGCGCCGCAGGGTGATGACGACCTGGGGGAGTTCTCGCACGGCGGCCCGCGCCAGGTCGTCGAGGGTGATGGCGGGCAAGTGCAGGCCGGCGGCGCGGTGCAGAACGGGCTGGCCGCTTTGGATGTTGTAGAGGGCGAAGGCCAGCCGGGGCACGAGGCGATGGGCGAGCAGCTCGTCGGCGGTGACCAGGGTGAGGCCTACCGAGGCCGCGTCGCCCAGGCGGCGGCGGTAGTCGGCCAGCGCACGGTGGACGATGGGGGCGGCGTCGTGGTCGGCGACGACCAGCAGGTCCACGTCGGACCAGCCGGGGATCCAGGTGCTCTGGACGGGGCTTCCGGTCAGCGCCGCGAGCTGCACTGCGGGGCCGGCGGCGCGCAGTGCGTCGGCGAGCGCGGCGGTGGCATCGGCCACGATCGCAGGGAGTTCGGGCGACTGGGGTATCGCGGTCGGCGACTGGTCGGGTTCGATGGCCGGCCTTTGGGCGATGCGGGTCAGCCAGGCGCGCAGGTCGAGGATGCTGCCGGTGTTGTCGAGGACGAAGTCGGCCACCTCCAGGACGCGGTGCGCGCCGCGGGAGAGCTTGACCTCGTCCTTGGCGGCGACTGCCTGGGGGGAGGTTCCGGATCGGGCGGCTCGCACGTCGAACTCCGCGTCCAGGTAGACGATCTGCAGCACCTCGCCCATGAGCTTCTTCAACTCGGTGATGGAGGCGTCGTCGTGGACGGACTCGATGGTGAACAGGCGCACGTCGCGATGCCCGTCGGCGAAGCGGTTCAGCTCCTCCAGCAACAGCTCGGCCTGCCGGAGGGCAGACAGCTGGTAGGGGTCGCTCAGACCGTGGCGCAGGGCGCCCTGCTGCAGGAGGTATCCGATCTTCAGGCGCTGGGCGCCGTGGAAGTCGACGAGGTACTGGGCGCTGGTGCTCTTGCCGCACTCGCTCAGGCCGCCGAAGGCCACCACCCGGTCGATTCCCCGCGCCGGCCGGACGGAGATCGGGACCCCCTGGTCGCGTCCGTAGAGCTTGTGGCGGGCGGCGCCCGGGAGCCTTCGCCGACCGGACGTCACCTCTACGGTGAGCACGTCGATGGCCGCAGCGAGCTCGTCCCGCTGATGGTGCAGCATCGGCACCCGGCGGGCCATGAGGTCGTCGCGTTCGGCGGCCCGCTCGGTGTAGAGGACCCGCAGCGTCAGGACGCTCAGTCGGTCCAGGCTGCCGGCGATCGTCTCGGTGTGCACGGGCACCTCGCCCGAACCGGCGGTGGCCAGAGTCGTGAGGACCTCGTCGGCGCGTTCGGCGAGCTGGTTGCGCTCGGCGTTCAGCTGGTCGATGGCCCGTTTCGCATCGGCCACCGCGGCCGGGTCGACCCCGGCCGCACGGACGCGGTCCTCCGCCTCCCACAGACGGCTGTTGACGGTGTGCAGGCTCTCCAGCGCCTTCGTCAGGCGGTCGCGGTCCTTGTCCGGAAGCGCCTGCACGGCTTCGGCCAGAGAGGGCGGGAGAACGAGGGGCGGGATCACGAGTCGGCTCCTGTCCTGAGAAACAGCGAGGGAAGAATGCGCGCAGCGTGGGTGAGCACACGGACGTGGACCTCGTCGACTCCGCGGCCCTCGCAGTCGATCACCGCCGCGTAAGTGCCCTGGGCGGCCTGCAGACTCAGGACCTCGTGCAGGATGTACTGGTAGCGGATGTACACCCCAGTCCACACCCGGCCCTCGCGCACGCTGGTGATCGCGTAGCTACGGGCCCCATCCCGGGCAGGCAGCAGCAGGATCGCCGCCTCCGGCTCGGCGGCCAGAGCGCTCTCGGCAGCGAGGGCTTCGACGCCGGCCAGCGCCTGCTCGCTGGTGAGGTTGTCCTTGATAGCGCTGGTGGCCGCTGCAGCCGCCAGGAGCATCGGCAGCCCGCGATCCAGCAGGCCCACTGATCCCTGCCGGCGGGCCGCCGCCCGCAGGCCGTGGCTGGCCAGCATCATGCCGGTCAGCTCCCTGGTGCTGACCTTCTCGAACCACCACGTGGCGTAGTCGCCCTGCGCGGCCGCGTTCCAGGGCTCGGGGTCGTGCTGGTGGATCGAACCGAGGAGCTGCAGGCCAGGACGGTGGTCGGCGATCCGGGCCAGGTGGGTGGTCTTGCCGACGTTGTCCGGCCCGTTCAGGCTCAGGAACCACGGCACCGTCCTGGGGCTCACCACTCGCTCACCGCCCGGATCGCCTCGATGTTGCCGGCGATGAAGTCCGCCAGCTGCGGCGGCATCAGCTGGATCCCGCGCACGGCCTCCGCCGTGAACGGCACCCGGACGACCTCGTAGCCGCCGCGCTCGGGCTTGGCGAACTCGGTGCCGGTGCGCGCCTGGATGTCCATCTCCTTCAGCCGGGCCGCGAAGATGTGCTGGACACCCAGACCACCCTCCAGCTCGTCGGTGATCAGGTGAACGAGCTGCGGCGTGTGCACCGCCCCGCCTAGCTCCTCGAACACTTCCCGGTGCAGCGCCGCCTCCACGCTGACGTCGCTGGGCTCGACGCCCCCGCCGACCGTCACCCAGTACGGTTCGCGGCCGGGCTTGGTCCGCAGGATCAGCACCAGCTCCTCCCCGTCGAGCAGGATCGCCCGGGCGTTGCGCTTCACGATCTGGGGCATGTCTGTGGACTCCTCACGGTTGCGACCGGACGGCGAACTCCGTCGAGAGATCAGCATGACGGCTGACGTACTGCGTGAGGTTGAACGATCGCTGCACCGCCGCCGTACCGCTGCCGAACCAAGACGGCTACGCTGACCATCCGACACCGGAACTGACAGTGACTTCGGGGGTGACAGATGATCAGTGTGCAGCGGTGGAGCGGCAGGGAGGCCGCGCTGCTGCGTGAGGCCATGCGCATGACCCTGCGCGACTTCGCGGACTACCTCGGGGTCAGTGACCGGGCGGTGTCGAAGTGGGTGGCCGGCGGGTCGGCCCTGATCCCCCGCCAGGAGTCCCAGGCCATCCTGGACACCGCGCTGGAGCGCTGTTCGGACGAGGTCCGCGCCCGCTTCGCCGAAGCCCTCGGGCAACGGTCTTCCCCGCGCTCTGCGTTGGCCCCGATCGTCGTCGACTCCCACAAGTTCATCCCGGTCTACATCGGCGAGGACCGCGCGCGACACCTTCGCGGTTCGATGACCGAGACGCCCGGTGCGTGGCTGGAGCGCTCCTCCGCGGAGATCCAACGCCCCGACGGCGCCTGCACTCTGCACGTGTTCGCCTGCGGCGTGGCGGTGTTCCACCTCGTCCAGAGCCGGGAGCCCTCCTCCCTCACCGACCTGGCCCTGTGGCGCTACCGCACCTACGCCGCCGACCTTCCCTGGGCCAGAGGTGCCCTCGCCGACGCCCTCGACGTCCCTGTGGCCCAGGCCCCGAATCCGGAGTACGTGCTGTCGATGTACTGGCTGGTCAGCAGTCCATGGCGGGACGACCAACTCGAAACCGCCACCCGGCTCCTGTCGACCCCATCAGTCCTCGTCAACCGCACCAGCGCCATCCCGCAGCCACTCGACACCTCGGTGGAGGACACGCTCCTCGACCACGGCTTCGAGCATCCAGACCTGGTCTCGTTCGGCATTCGCGGTGTATCGACCGGATACGCCGGCTGGTCGGGCGTCGCCTACACCGCCCAGGACGCCGAGCGGAGTCTGACCCTGGACGAGCTGGTCACCTGCGAGCTCAACGTGCAGGCACTGTGGGCCTTCTGCCGCCAGATCCAGCAACTCGTCGAAGACGGCCAGGACCCCGCCACCTCGGAGGGCTACGGCTGGCGCTTCCTGCGGGCGGCGTACTCTCGCCTCACGACGGCCCGTGCCCAGGAGACCGCCCAGCACGTCCTGATGCGCGAAGCCGTCGTGAACACCAGCGGCCTGGCCGACCGCATGCGCGCGGCCCGGGACGCCCTGCGGGACACAGTCGGCTGACGATCAGGACGGGAAGGACACCGATGGACTCCAACGCGGCGTTGATCGTCGTCGACATGCAGAACGGCTTCCTCAACCACCACACCCAGCACCTCGTGGCCAAGGTCGCCGATCTCATCGACCGCTGGAGCGCGGCCGGCCGACCCGTCGTCTTCACCCGCTACCTCAACTACCCCGGCAGCCCGTTCGAACGGCTCATCCACTGGACCCGCCTGCAGAGCTCCCCGGAGACCGACATCGCACCCGACCTGCTGCCCCATGTGGAGCAGGCCGTAGCGGTGATCGACAAACCCGCATACAGCTGGTTCACCTCCCAGGCCGTCTCCCTCGCCGCCGAGGAACGCTGGAGCGACCTCGTGTTCTGCGGAGTGGCAACAGAGAGCTGCGTCCTCAAGTCCGCCGCCGACGCGTTCGAGCGCGGCTTCACACCCTGGATCGTGACCGACGCCTGCGCCAGCGACGCAGGCCCGGAGATCCACGACGCGGGCCTGCGCATCGCCCGTCGCTTCATCGGCTCCGACCAACTGGTCACAAGCGACCAGGCACTCGCCCGCCTCGCCACACCCACCACCGAGCAGGAGATGGAGCGCAGTGGTCACCCCCTCCCCCAGTGACTTGATCATCGTCGGCGGCGGCCCGGCCGGCTGCGCGGCAGCCGTCATGGCCGCCAGCGTCGGCATGCGCTCGGTCCTCGTCGAACCGCACACGCTGTGCCACACGCTCCGGCGCATCCCCGCGCTCGACAATGTGCTCGGCTTCACCACCGGCCCCGCGCTGGCCGACGCCATCACCGCGGACGTCCACCGCGGCGGCCTGTGCGAGGTCCTGCTGGGCGAGCACGCCGAGCACCTCGACGCAGACGGAGACGAGGTCACCCTCCGCCTCAGCTCAGGACGACCCCTCACCGCGCCCTTCGCCGTCGTCGCCACCGGCGTACGACCGGCACACCTCACCGAGGCCCCCTGGATCAGCCACTCATCCGCCCATCTCGCCGCTCCCCCGCTCTGGGAAGCCGACCCGTCAGCCCTGGCGAACCGGACAGTGCTGGTCCTCGGCGCCGACCGCCCCCTCGGCACCCTCCTGCGCGCCCACCCCGACCTGCCAACCCGCCTGCTGGTCCTCCACCCCGCCTCAGACGACTACAAGGCCGAGGAAGCCGACCACGACACCCGCGTCGAACTCGTCCGCGTCAGCCAGGTAAGCCTCGAAGCGCAACCGGACGGCACGGTCACCGCAACGGGCACCACCGATGGCGAACAGCCCGGCCACTGGCAGGCCGACGCCGTCTTCCGGAACACCGGCTCAATGCCTGCCGTGCTGAAGGGAGTCCTCACCAGCGACGCATCGGGGTACTGCCCACCCGATCGCCAGCACCAGCGCGTCCTCACCGTCGGCGATCTCAGGTCCTCCCGCGGACAGCGGATCATGATCGCTACTGGCTCCGGCAGCGAAGCGGCCCTGCATGCCTACTACACCACCCGACTCGGCCAACGGCAGATAGCGGGCGGATAGCTCCACAGGACCCATCGCCCGTGGCCGCCGGCGGCCACGATGGCCGCAGGCGCCAACACCGAACGACGGCACGATCTCGCCTATGTCGCGTCAACCGACCAGCTCCGCCACGGCCTGGACGAGGAGAGCAGCGTCTTTGAGATCGGGCAGGACGCGGTCCGCCCCAGCTTGGAGAAGCGCAGCACCCGACGAAGCGCCCGAGGCCACCGCGATGACGAAGGCGCCCCCTTCGATCCCGGTCCGCACGTCCTCCAGCGAGTCTCCGATGATCACAGTGTTACCGCGATGGAAAGCGCCACCGTGCTTGGCTGCTGCCCGCTGCTGCGCAACCGCCACAAGGGCCGGCCGGTGGGGATCGTCGGAGGCATAGCCGCCGATTCCCAGGTCCACCAAGTCGGCCAGGCCCACGGCTTGGAGCTTGATCCGGGCACTCGATAGGAGATTGCCGGTGACCAGGGTCGAGAACGTGTCGTCCGTGGCGTGCATAGCCTCGAGCGCGGCCCTGGCGCCGGGCATCACCTGACCGTGTTCACACAGTTCATCAGCGCGCGCTGCGAGCATGACCGGCATCAGGTCCATCATCTGCTGGGCCAGTTGCTCGGCATCCCCCTGGGGAATGTCGTTGGCGAGCATCATCTCCAGGACGGCGACGGGCGTCGTCCGGCCCGTGCCAGGCTCAGGCATCCGCGCCGCCGGCCGACCAACAACCTCGCCGAACGCGTCCTGGTAGACCGACCGCTCCGTCTGCTCGACGCACAGCAGGGTACGGTCGACATCCCACAGGACCAGAGTGGATGAACTCATCTTGGTTACTCCTTGCTCGATCCGAGCGAACTGACCCTGGTGGTTGGTTGATAAGCCTCGTCAGCGGTTCAGCAGGGACTCCCAACCGGTGACGGTCCGGCAATACCGGTTGACCAACAGCGGCGGGCGCTACGAAATCGGCGCCAGAACTCGCTCCGCGTAGTCGGAGGAGACAACATCGAACACCAGGCCGTGGCAGCGTACGCCAACGCCGAGGTCGTAGCGAAGCCGGTCGAGCTCGATCCACCATTCGGCGTCGGCCACATCTGTCATCCTCTCTCGTCCAGGCGACCCTGCCCCCAAAGAGCCCTCGGGGGCGGCGAGCACGACCAGATCGACCGGTTGGCGCAGCACTCTCAGCGCCTGCGTGGCTGTGGCCGGGATCCGAACGTCGATCTCGCGGGGATCGCCGCGCTCGGGTGGCGTACCAGCGGGGGCATACCGTCCGCAGCTGGTACGCCAGCCCCGGATGTACTCCACCATCGGCCAGCTGAGACGAGCACGCTGCATCCAGGCACCGGGGACGCGCGCCTCGGTGCCGGCGGCGCTCGGCATCCACTACCTGCAATGTGACAAGTCACTTGGACGTAGGTCGAGTGTGTACCGCAGCTCGGGAACGGTGAAGCCTCTGATGGTTTCTTCGCGGGCGACGCCGTCGGTACGCCAGCCGTGCCGTTCGTAGAACCTACGGGCGCGGGCATTGCCGGTGAGCACCCACAGAGTCGCCTTGTCGAACCCGCCGCGGTGCAGGACGTCGTGAGCTGCTCGGACGAGATTGGATGCCAGGCCGTTCCCCTGTTGGGGCGGTGCCACGTTCAGCGCCCAGAGCTCTCCCGCGCCGTCCGCGTCCGCGTCGCGCCCAGGACCGACGTGCGCGAAGCCCAGTGGAGTTCCGCTCACCTCAGCGACCAAGATGTTCTCTCTCGGGTCACGATCCCTACTCAAGGTCAGTTGCCACGTTGCCGTGCGACGCTCCAGTGTCGTCGCGTCGAGCAGGCCCTGTGGCATGAGGCCGGCGTACCCGACAATCCAAGCATCAAGGTGCACTCGGGCCAGCGCTGGACCGTCTCCGGCGACCGCTTCTCGGATCAGCATGTTGAAGTCCTTCTGGTCTGGGGCCCGCCCCTCGGCGAGGCACCACGGCGGCTACCAGCAGGCCATCATCCGCTCCGGCGACCGCGGCCAGGTGCTCGGCTTGGCGTGTCACCCTTTGGGAGTGCGACCACCGCCTCGGCAGGGTGTCCGCCAGTTCCTGCTCGACGATCCGCCGCGCCCACTGTGGCAAGGTCTCCGTCACGCGGCCACCCTCCCCGCCTGGCGCCTGGTCCATGCGTTGCTGCAAGAGGGCACGCACTGCCCGGGTCCACCGCTGCATCGGTGGCCCGGGCAGTGGCCTCTCCTGCGCTATCGACCCGGATGTGCCATTCCGGGCCTGCTGCCGGTACGACTACCTGGGTGCTGCCGGGGTCAAGGACTTGCAGCCGAGCCAGCGCTGCAGCACCGTCGGCACTGCGACGGTGCCGTCGGGCTGCTGGTGCTGTTCCAGCAGAGCCGGCACCAGGCGGCTGGTGGCCAGCCCGGAGCCGTTCAGGGTGTGTACGTAGCCGGGCTTCCCTGTTGCGGGGCGGTAGCGGATGTTGCCGCGCCGGGCCTGGTAGTCCCGGGCGTTCGATACCGAACTCACCTCGACGTAGCCGTCGATGCTGGGCAGCCAGACCTCGACATCGAAGGTCTTGGCCATCGAGGCGCTGGTGTCCTCGGCGGCAAGCCGGGTGATTCGGTGGTACAGGCCGAGTGCCTCGACCAAGTTGGCTGCTTTGGTCAGGAGTTCCTCGTGAGCGACGTCGGAGGCGTCGGGGTGCGCGAACTGGAACATCTCGACCTTATTGAACTGGTGGCCGCGAAGGGTCCCACGGTCGGCGGCGCGGTAGCTGCCGGCCTCGCGCCGGTAGCAAGGCGAGTAGGCGACGTACTTGCGCGGGAGTTCGGCCTCCGTCAGAACCTCGTCGCGGTGGAGGTTGACCAGAGCGGTCTCCGAGGTCGGCAGCAGGAACCGCTGGGGCCCGGCTGGACCTTGTTCGAGCGCGAAGACGTCCTCGGCGAACTTGGGGAACTGACCTGCAGCGTAGCCAGCCTGATAGGTCAGCAGATGGGGCGGCAGGATGAGCTCGTAGCCGTCCTGAACGTGGGTCTCGATGAAGAAGTTGAGCAGCGCCCATTCGAGGAGGGCGCCGTTGCCGCGGTAGACCCAGTTGCCGGTGCCGCCGAGCTTGACGCCCCGCTCGTAGTCGATCAGCCCGAGTCGGCGGGCCAGATCGACGTGGTTGAGCGGCTCGAAGTCGAAGGCCGGCCGGGTGCCATGCTCGCGGACGACCTGGTTCTGTTCCTTGCCGCCGGTCGGGACGTCCTCGTCGGGCAGGTTGGGCAGCTGGTCGAGGAACGCCTGGCGCTCGCTGGCCAGGGCGGTGAGTTGCTCTTCGAGTGCGGCAAGGCGCGTGCCGAGTTCGGTTGCCTGCGTGCGCTTGGCGACAGCGGCTGAGTTCGCCGGGTCGAGCCGCGCGATCTCGCGCGAAATCTGCTTGCGCTCGGCGCGTAGCGTCTCGACCTCGGTCGTGCCATGCCGGTACTTCTCGTCCAGGGCGAGGAAGGCAGTGAGGTCGATGTGAACGGCTCGCTTCGCCAGCGCGCGCTCGACGCGCTGGGGGTGCTCGCGGATCACGGTGATGTCCAGCATTTCGGTTCCCATCGATCAGTCGGAATCCGACGTGATCCCTTGGGGGCGTGGGCGAGAAGGGAACTCGCGGTGCCACCACGCCTTCGCCGTCACCCGGAGGTGACGGCCTCGACAGCTCGATTACGGGAGCGAACCGGCGGGGCATTGGGCCGCAGCTGGCCGTTCCTCCCCGCACTCGGGAGGGGATTCACCTCAGGACGCGAGGCTGCCTTCCCAGCTGCCGGCAGCTCTCTCGGCTCGCGTGCCCTGCGGCTACTTGTCTCCGTCAGCGCGTTGGCCAGAGGGTAGAACGCCCGGGCTCCGTGAGCAACGCAGAATCGCCGTCCAGATTCGGCCGATCACCCTGAGCGACCTCACGATGATGGGCGTGGATCGCAGTCTTGCCAGCTCAGCAGCCTCCCTGCCACCGGTTCCCGTAGGGACGGGTGCCGAAGCTGTTCACGTCCCGAAGAGCCGCATGGAGCGGGCGTTCTCCTCGAAGCCGAGCGAACGATACAACCGCTCCCCGTCTGCGCTGGCGGTGAGGTTGACCAGTCCACAGCCCTGACCCCAGAACCAAGCGAGCAGGCAGGCCGTGACGGCTCTACCGTACCCTTGGCGGCGGTAGCCCGGTTTCGTCAGGACAAGGTGAACGTACCCAGTTCGGCCAGTGTAGGTCGGCCCGGGTGGCGCCTGATAGATGGTCCCGAGTGCGGCGGAGACGAGGTGGCCAGCTGGCACGTAGACGACGAACCCCGCCATGTCCTCAGCGCGAGCGAGTCCGTCCGTCAGGTAGGCGGTGAGGTCCTCGAACCATCGGCCAATCGGGGGCGCCTTGATCATTTCCGAGCGAAGCCGCGCTATCGACAGCGCGTCTTCCTCTGTCGCTCTCCGTACATCCACCTCGCCTTGTCCTTCGATCGGGTGGCCTCGCGACACGCCCCTCGCCCACCATCAGGGCAACACCGATCACGGTGAACGGCAACTCGTGCCGACCGGCGCCGCTACCGTGTGCGCATGACTGTTGTCCCTTCGCCTGTCCGCGTTCGCTTCGCTCCGAGCCCTACGGGCATGTTCCACGTCGGTGGCGCCCGTTCGGCTCTCTACAACTGGGCGACCGCACGACAGCGCGGCGGCGAGTTCGTCCTGCGGATCGAGGACACCGATGCGGCTCGTAATCGCGAGGAGTGGACCGAGGGGATCATCAGCGCGCTCGCGTCCATCGGCATCTCGAAGGCGGACCCGGCGTTCGAAGGCCCCTACTTCCAGTCGGAGAACGAGACCCGGCATCGCGAGGCCGCCGCCGGACTGTACGAGGCCGGCCTCGCGTACTACTGCGACTGCACGCGCCAGCAGGTGACCGAGCGCACCGGTTCCCAGCAGCTCGGCTACGACGGGTTCTGCCGCGAACGCGCCCTGGACTTCGAGGCCGGCCGAGCCCTGCGCTTCCGCACCCCGGACGAGGGGGTCACTGTGGTGGTCGACCTGATCCGCGGTAACCCCGAGTTCCCCAACGCGGCCATCGAGGACTTCGTGGTTGCGCGGGGCGATGGCAGCCCGGTCTTCCTGCTGGCCAACGTGGTCGACGACCTTGACGAGGGGATCACCCAGGTGATCCGCGGCGAGGAACACCTCTCCAACACCCCCAAGCAGCAGCTGCTGTGGCGCGCTCTGGGCGCCGAGCCCCCGGTGTGGGCGCACCTGCCGGTCATCGTGAACGAGAAGCGGCAGAAGCTCTCCAAGCGGCGCGACAAGGTGGCTCTGGAGGACTACCTGACGGAGGGCTACCTGCCGGAGGCGATGGTCAACTACCTGATGCTGCTGGGCTGGGGCCCGAAGGACGACATCGAGATCCGTCCGTACGCTGAGCTGGAACAGGTGTTCCGCGTGGAAGACGTGAACGGCTCCTCGGCGTTCTTCGACATCAAGAAGCTGGCCTCGTTCAACGGCGAGTACATTCGGGCACTTCCGGTAGACGAGTTCGTGGCGGCGTGCGCGCCGTGGATTTCCTCGCCTCGGGCCCCGTGGCCGGCGGAGGCGTTCGACCCGGCGCAGTTCGCCGCCTTGGCCGGCCTGGCGCAGACGCGGATCTCGGTGCTGTCGGAGATCACCGCGTACGTCGACTTCCTGTTCCTGGACGAGCCGGCGCGCGACGAGGCGTCGTGGGCGAAGGCGATGAAGGAGGGGTCGGCAGACCTGCTTCGGGAAGCGCGGCGGCGGCTGGCCAAGGCCGTATGGGAGGCGGCATCGCTCAAGGCGGTTCTGGAGGAGACGGCTTCCGTGTTCGGCTTGAAGCTGGGCAAGGCCCAGGCGCCGATCCGGGTGACGGTGACCGGCCGGACGGTGGGGCTGCCGCTGTTCGAGTCGTTGGAGGTTCTTGGCCGTGAACGGACCCTGCTACGTCTGGACAAGGCGCTGGCGGAACTGGCGTGATGCCCGAGGGCCCACACGCCCTGGTGGTGTGCGGGCCCTGTGCCTCTTCCGACTGCTCGGCGTAGATCGACGAGACGGTACTCGGGTTCCGGGTCTGTACGGTCTTCGGCCAGACTCTTGGTCAGCCACAGCACCTTGTAGTGGGTCGCGGGGTGCCGGTGGTTTGCTCTGGTGGTGCCAGCTGGGGTGTAGCCGCAGGATCGCAGCAGGTCCTGCATTGTGCTCTGGTCACGTTCCTCGTTGTAGACACCGATGATCAGTCGGCCGCCCGGGGCGACGACGTGATTCAGCAGATGGGCCACGTATGCGCCGCGCAGGTCCGCCGGCGGGAGCTGTGCACCCAGTATCCGGACAGAGTGGCGGCGGTCGAGACGATCGTCGCCAGCAGGGCGCTCCGCTCTCCCCGCTAGCGTCGTTCCCTCGCAACCAGGCTGACCCTCAGCCCGGTTGAAGAGCATGGATCAGCTGTGCTGCCTCGCGCCGTGCCGGCTCCGCCCGCGGATCCTTCGGATTGGCGTGCGGTCCCACGATCTTCGCCAGCACGAACAACCGCATCACCATCCCGTCCCGGCTCTCAAGGTCCGCCTGGCGCTCCCTCCGCACCCGGTCAGCGAGCGCCGGTACCGCGAGGGAGGCGGCGTACAGCGACGCCGAATCCAGTCCGCGCGGCGCCATCCCCCAGTCCTCCCAATCGAACATGCAGAACTCGCCAGGGCCGGTGACATTCGCCCAGTTCAAGTCTGCGTGCGCAGGACACCACCGTTCCACCCGGGTGTCCTGCGCCTCCGGGAAAGCGGCCCCGATCGTGTCGCCGACCAGCTTTTGCGTGATCTGCTCGGTGTCCGGGGTCGCCACACGGACCGTGCGCTGATCGGCGAGAGCTGTCAGCGAGGCGTTCAGCGAGCGCCACCACGTACCCGGCAGCTCCAGGCCGACGGCCAGCACCGCCGTACCGACGGGGCTGCCCGGCAGCAGCGAGGTCTCGTCCGCCTGCCAGATCGCCTGGTCGCCGGGGTCTTGCCATGTTGCCGACCCGGACCAGCGTGGCATAGCCACGCCGGTCAGCACCACTGCGGCTTCGACTCCGCCCCAGCCCTGTTCCCGAGCCCGCGCCCACGGGCGTCGTTCAATCCGGACCCAGCTGCCGCGGTCGGTACGGGCTCCTACCGTCCGGCGCTTGCCTACCACGCTGGTCCGGTCCAGCCCCGTGCCGAGGCGCTGCTCCACCTCGTCCAGGACGTGATCGACGGGTTCCTGCCGAAGGTCCATGGTCTCCTATCGGACGAGTCCGGGGGCGGGGCCCTGCGGCGGGGTGACCCCGGTCAGCTCACGTGCCTGGTCGACGAGATGGGGCGCCAGTTCCGGGTAGTACCCGCGGTCCACGGCCTGGAGCATCTCCGCAAGGGCGACCAGTTGACCAATGCGTCCGGCCGGGGTGTCGAGGATGTCGGAGAACTCCGCACGGATGCGGTCCGCGACCGCCGGTACGAGGAGGCTGCTGACCCACAGGACTGCGGGGTCGTAGCCGACCGGGACGAGTCCCCAGCGTTCCCAGTCCAAGATCATGAGCGGCTCAGCGGTCAGGTTCGCCCACTGCAGATCTCCGTGGCCGGTGACCCGTTCGATGTTCGCAGGGGCCGGGATGCCGAGGTACGTCGGGAACACCTGCTCGATCCAAGTCGGGCGCAGGGTGATCTTTGTGCCGGGGGCCGTGGCGATGCCGGCCAGTGCATTCTTCAGGTCGCTCCACCAGTTGTCCTCCAGGCCCGGGTCTGCGTGGAGGCCGGGTGTCGAGGACACCGCGGGGCCAGTGAAGTCGAAGACGTCTGCCTGGTAGAACCAGTCATCCTTGGTCCAGCCCACGGTGTCGTGCAGCCGTGGACGCGGAACGGGCTCCGGGATGAGCTGCTGCGCTCCAAGCGGTCCTTGACTGGACGGCCGGGGAGCGCGACGGCGGTTGTGACAGGAGACGCGGAGCCAGAGGCCCTCAGCCCGGCGGCCGACGGTCGAACCGGAGGTACCGAAGACGGACGACCCGGAACAGACGAGACCGAGGAAGCCAGCGGCCTTGGCGTGCGCGTACTCCAAGCGACGCCGGGTTTCGCCATCCGGCCGAGAGGACATCGAGCACCTTCTTGAGTCGGTCTTCTGAAATCGAGCGGCCGAGAGCTGTCGCAGCATCGTCCCAGTGCGAGCAGCTGCTGGTCGAGGTGTTGCGCGAACTCGTCCCCCTGCTGTCGCCTTGCAGCCGATGCATGCCCGAGGCTTTCACTGCCTGCCGCGGCGCGGTCCCAGCCAGGTCCAACCACCTCTACCCTAAAAGTATATGAACAGCCATCAGCTGGAGGGACTTGACGTGGGCGTGAAGCAGAGCGATTGGGTGGGCGCAGCTGCGGACCAGGTGATCGCCGAAGGAAAGCGCCGTGGCGGGGCTCCGCTGGTGTGCGCATCCGGGGTCAGCCCGTCCGGCCCGATCCATCTTGGGAACCTGCGCGAGATCATGGTGCCGCACTTCGTCGCGGACGAGATTCGCCGCCGAGGTCTGGAGTGCCGGCACCTACTGTCCTGGGACGACTATGACCGGCTCCGGAAGGTGCCGGCCGGCGTCCCGGCCAGCTTCTCCGAGCACATCGGCCGACCGCTGACTGCGGTGCCCGATCCCTGCGGTGAGCACGAGAACTGGGCGGAGCATTTCAAGGTGCCGCTCCGTTCGGCCTTGGCTCAACTGGGTGTCGAGGTTGACGAGATCAGCCAGACGCAGATGTATACGTCGGGGGCCTACCGTGAGCAGATCGTGCACGCGATGCGTCATCGGCAGCAGATCGACGGTGTCCTCGGCCGGTACCGGACGAAGAAGGTGGAGGTGGAGCAGGACGAGGAGGACCTGGCCGCCGCCAGCGCGGGCGGTTACTACCCATATCGGCCGTACTGCGAGGTCTGCGAGCGGGACTCCACCGTGGTCATCAGCTTCGACGACGCCAGTACGCAGATGCGGTACCGGTGCGACTGCAGCCACGAGGGCGGTTTCGCGTTGTCCGAGACGGATGGCGGGAAGCTGGTCTGGAAGGTGGACTGGCCGATGCGCTGGGCTTTCGAGGGCGTGACCTTCGAGGCCGGCGGCGTCGACCACTCCTCTCCGGGCTCGTCGTTCACCGTCGGGTCGCAGCTGGTGCGCGAGGTCTTCGACGGGCTCCCGCCGTCGTACCTCGGGTACAGCTTCGTGGGGATCAGCGGCATGGCGAAGATGTCTTCGTCGAAGGGTGGTATCCCCACCCCGATCGACATCTTGGAGGTTCTGGAGCCCGCGGTGCTGCGGTGGCTCTATAACCGGCGCCAGCCGAGGCAGTCGTTCCAGGTCGCGCTGGACCAGGAGATCCTGCGGCTGTACGACGAGTGGGACGCGCTCGGACGAAAGGCTGCCGTTGGGACGGCGACGGACCTTGAGGTGGCCGTCCGGGCCCGCTCGATCGGTCCGGCGGCTGGGCCGCTGCCAGCCACGCCCAAGCCGCTGCCGTTCCGCACGCTGGCCTCGGTGGCGGACGTGGCGGCCGGCGACCCTGAGCAGACGCTGCGCATCCTGCAGGACTTCACCGTCGAGGAGCCGCTCGCGAGCCTGGACGAGGCTCAGCCCCGGCTGGACCGTGCGCAGGCGTGGGTGACCACCTACGTCCCGGCCGAGGACCGCACGCAGGTGCGTGTGGAACCGGATCGGGAGCGGCTGGAGCAACTGCCTCCGGCCCAGCGGGAGGCGTTGAAGCTCCTGCTGGACGGCCTGGACGCACACTGGTCGCTCGATGGGCTGACGTCGCTGGTGTACGGCGTGCCGAAGATCCAGTCGGGGCTGCCGCTGGACGCTCCGGCGTCGCCGGAGCTGAAGGTGGCCCAGCGGGAGCTGTTCGTGCTGCTGTACGAGCTGCTGGTCGGCCGGGACACCGGCCCGCGGCTTCCCACCCTGCTGCTGGCGCTCGGGGCGGATCGGATTCGGTTGCTGCTGGCCGTCGCTTAGGCCCGGCGGCAGCGGACGGTGGCTGCCAGCCGTGTCGCTGAAGCCCGAGGTCGGGCCGGAACGTGCTGCTCCGGCCCGACCCTCGGCGTTGCGTCAGGCCGCTGATTCAGAAGTTCAAGGGAACCGCATGGAATTTCTACCGATCGAGCGCGCTGCTGAGGCGTTCCAGCAACCGGTGACCGCCGACGAGATCCGGGCGGTCTGCCTGCGGGTCTTCGGTGCCGACGCACTGTCCGCCAGAGAGTTGGGCTCGGGCATGTACAACAACACCTACCGCGTAGCCGTGACTGGACACGAACGGCCGGTGATCCTCCGGGTCGCTCCGGAGCCGGGTCGGCAGTTCCGCTCCGAGCTGCAGTTGATGCGCAACGAGTACGCCAGCGTGCCATGGTTGACGGCAATTGCGCCTCTCATGCCGCGCGTCATTGCCGCGGATTGGTCGCACAAGGTGATCGGCCGGGACTACATGGTCCAGACTCATCTTGACGGCGTACCCGCCCCCGAAGGTCTCGGTAGGTACTCCCGCACGAGCTGGCCGAGCTTCTTCCGGCAGATGGGCTCGATCGCGCGGAAGATCCACGGGGTGCGCGGTCCGCACTTCGGTCCTATCGCCGGCCCGGCATACTCCACATGGAGCGCGGCCGTGGCGGCTTCTTTGGAGGACATCACTGGCGATCTCGACGCTGTCGGCCTGGACTCCGCTGATCTGCGCAAGGTAGCCGAAGTAGCTCGCCAGCACCGCGCAGTTCTCGACGAGATCACCGAGCCACGCTGTCTCTCGGGTGACCTGTGGACCGTCAATGTGATGCTCGCCGAGAGCGCACCCGAACCGTTGATCTCCGGAGTCCTCGACCTGGACCGCACCTGGTGGGGTGATCCTGCTGCGGACTGGACGATCCGCATGGCGCTGGCGAAGGCAGACGAGCGGGAGGCGTTCTGGGAAAGCTACGGCCCCCAGGACCGTTCCCCTGCCGCGGTGCTGCGCTCGCGAATCTACGAGGCCCGTCACATCGGTGCCATCCGCCTGGAGCGGCATCGGCTGGGAAACGTTGACACGGTGCCGCAGACGTACGAGCTGATGCAGGACGTACTCGACCGGCTTCAGGCGTGAGTCGCAGCGTCGCGCTGCCGAGAGGTCTCGCGGCTCGGCACCGCGCGAACGGCCGCATCGGGCGCGCGCGCTGCCGGGGCTTGTCGCAACCTCCGGCCTGCGCCTGCAGCAGACCGATACACTCACGGCCGCGACAACGGGGCTGACGGGCCACGCCGAACGTCGACTGACCGACATACGGACCGCTTTGTTGAGATCAGCTGCAAGCGGCACGACGGCGGTCACCGCAGCCGAACCGACTGGTACGCAGCCACACAGGCGGCAGCGCACGGCCGGCGGTTCTTCTTCTCCGAGACGGCAGTCGTAGCCGTTGGGCAACGGACATGAGCTCCTCCGGCCCTCTGCCACGGACGCGTCATCGGCGAGTTGCGGACAGCACCGGCGTGCGCTCCTCCGGCCGAGCCGTTGGCCGCTGACGCGGCCCCAGTCCGTCGGCCGTCGACGGAGCGGTCGCTACTCAGCGCGTCGTCCTGTGCTGCGGCCATCGGTCTCCGTTCACATCGTGACGCGCGAGTCCAACTCAGCCCGTGGCATCGGAAAATAGACCGATCCGGGCATGGCTCCGCCACTAGAATCCGTTCCCCGTCGTGATGTCGGCGCGAGCGCCGCCGCGACACTCCGCAGCTTCACCGAGAGGACGGTCCCCGGTCCCATGCGATGGTCCCAGCTGTACGTGCCCACACTCCGGGAGGACCCGGCGGACGCGGACGCGGTGAGCCACCGCCTGCTGGTGAGAGGAGGGTTCGTCCGGCAGCTCATGGCCGGTCACTACTCCCTGCTGCCACTGGCGGTGCGCGTCCGAGCCAAGATCATGGACATCATCCGCGAGGAGATGACCGCGATCGGCGCCCAGGAGTTCGTCCTGCCCGCCCTCCACCCGGCAGAGATCTGGCAGCGGAGTGGCCGTTGGGAGGTGATGGGCGAGGAGATGTTCCGGCTCAAGGACCGCAAAGGCGCGGACCTGGCTCTCGGCATGACGCACGAGGAGATCTTCACCGTGCTGTCGCAGGAGCTACGTTCGTACCGGGACCTGCCGCAGATCTGGTACCAGTTCCAGACCAAGTTCCGCGACGAGGCCCGCCCCAAGAGCGGCCTGCTGCGGGTACGCGAGTTCACAATGAAGGACTCGTACAGCTTCGACGTCGAGCCCGCCGGGCTCGACCGCTCCTTCGACCTGCACAAGGCCGCCTACGAGCGGATCTTCGCCCGCCTCGGCCTGCCCGCCATCGCCGTGCGGGCGTCCAGCGGCAGCATGGGCGGCAGCACGTCGGTGGAGTTCATGAGCCCCTCGGAGGCCGGCGAGGACCTGGTGGTCTGCTGCCCGGGCTGCGACTACGCCGCCAACACCGAGAAGGCGACCTCCGCCCTGCCCGCCGTGGTGGACGGCCCGGGTCTGGATGCCCCGGAGCGGTTCGACACTCCCAACGCGCGCACCATCGAGGAACTGTCCCGCCTGCACGACGTGCCGGCCGAGCGGCAGATCAAGACGCTGGTGTACATGGTCGACGACCAGCTGACCCTCGTCCTGCTCCGTGGCGACCACAACCTGGTCGAGCAAAAGCTCATCGACACCCTCGCCGCCACGGCGGTGCGGCCCGCGACTGCCGAGGAGATCCAAGCGGCGCTCGGGGCCTCCCCCGGCAGCCTGGGCACCGTCGGCGTCACCGGGCTGCCTGTCCTCGCGGACGAGGCCCTGCGTGGCCGTACCGACATGACCACCGGCGCCAACACCGACGGCGTCCACCTGCGCGGGGTGTCCGTCGAGCGGGACATCGCCGTGCAGCGCTGGGCGGACCTGCGCGAGGTGACCGCCGGCGAGCCCTGCCCGCAGTGCGGTACGGCGCTGGAGGTGGTCGTCACGATCGAGGTCGGCCACATCTTCAAGCTCGGCCGCAAGTACACCGAGACACTTGGCGTCTCCGTGCTCGGTGCAGACGGCGAGCGCGTCGTCCCGATCATGGGCAGCTACGGGATCGGCGTGGAGCGGGCTTTGGCCTCCATCGTGGAGACGCACCACGACGACAAGGGCATCATCTGGCCGGTCGCGGTCGCCCCGTTCGAGGTGGCCGTTGTCGTCCTCAGCACCACCGACGAGAAGGTGACCGAGGCCGCCGAGACCCTGTACCGGCAGTTGTCGAGCGAGCGGGTCGACGTACTGCTGGACGATCGCAACGAGCGGCCCGGCGTGAAGTTCCGCGACGTCGAGCTGATCGGGATCCCCTACCGGATCACGGTCGGCGCCCGCGGCCTGGCCGACGGCACGGTCGAGGTCACCACCCGGGCCACCGGCGAGACCCAGTCCGTGCCGGTGGCCGAGGCGGTCGAGCACGTCCGCCAGCTCCTGATCGCCGCGCCGTAGATGTCTCTCGACGACCTGGATTGGACCAGCGTTGTCGAAGGCCACAGCTGCACGTGCTAGCCGACAGCCACCGCCCTGTCGGCTGGCCGGGCTCCGGTGCTCGGCTGTGAAAGCGAGTGCGCCGAACGGCCAGCCGCCAGCCGAGGCACGTCAGCCTGATGGCAACTCAAATCGCTTACACGGAAGTGGAATCTCGTTGGCGAGATGGCCTGTTAGACCGGCAGCATGGTGCCATGCCGACCACCATCTCGCCAAAGCCGAACTACAGCGCCACAGCGGTCCGCCCCAGTTGGGCCGAACTGCCTGCCCGTATCAAGGAGCTGGTCGAGGGTCGGCTTGGCGGCGCGGTCGTTCCGCAGCCGAGCGCGGGGAGCGGGTTCACCTCCGGTTTCGCCGCCGAAGTACTCGGGCCCGATGGGCCGCAATTCGTGAAAGCCGCCAACAGCTCCACCGCCCCGTACGTCGCAGACTGCTACCGGCGGGAAGCTCTGATCAACCAGGCGCTACCAGCAGCTGTGCCAGCGCCCCGCGTTCGCTGGATCGAGGAGGCTGAAGGCTGGGTGGTCCTGGGGCTCGACGCCGTTGAAGGCGCGCGGATGCCCGCAGATCCCTGGCGTCCGGCAGAGCTGGTCACGGTCCTCGACGCTTGTGCGGCGAGCGCGCAAGCGCTGGCGCGCCCGACGCGATCCCTCCTCGAGCTGGGCCTGAAACCCGTTGCCGACGACTCGACGTTCGAGAACTGGCGCCTACTCACCGCCGGTATGACCAGGATGGACGAGCTGCCGGAGTGGTTTCCCCGGGAGCTGATCGACCCGCTCGCCGACCTCGAGAGCAACTGCGCTGCGGCCGCAGCCGGCAATTCCGTGCTCCATCTCGACCTGCGGCGGGACAACGTGGTCCTCGGCCCCGGCGGCCGAGCATGGATCTGCGACTGGAACTGGCCATGCCTCGGACCGAGCTGGTTCGACCTCACGCTGCTATTGGCCACCGCTCACGCCGACGGCCACGATGCGTCTCAACTGTTCGCCGAGCACCCAACCGCCCAAGACGTCGACCCCGAGCAGTTGGATGCCGTACTCGCGGCGCTCACTGGGCACTTCTTGCGCTCGGGCGCGCAGCCCCCGCCGCCTGGCAGCCCAGCACTGCGGCAGCACCAGGCATGGTGCGGAGAAGTCATGCTGCGCTGGCTGACGGAGCGGCGCCACTGGCAGGTCTGACGGGGCGTGTCGGCCAACTAGCCGCCCTCGCGGAGATACTCCAGGCCGTTGACCGGAGGTACTGCCCGGAACGGAACTGCCCCTCCACCTCGCTGAGGCCGTGCACAGACTCACCGGGGTCCACCCTGTGCACTGATCACGGACGCGGACGGCCGCCTGGACGACTACGACATCCACCCGAGCATGCGCCAGCAGATTGGCGACTACCTCAGTGGCAAGTACCCCCACCTGGGCTGAACCTGCGCTGCAGCGTCCACGCGCTCCTCCGTATGGGCCACGGCGGCGTCGATCTCAACCTCGGCACGCTGGGTGAAGCGCCCCACTAATCTGTTGGCTCCGCACCGGCCGGTGATCTTCCCGGCCCGTTCCTCCAAGCTCATCCTCTCGCCATCCGGGGTCGCGGCTCATGTCGCAGTAGATCAAGGCCTCCACTAGCGCCTGGTCCTCGTGCGAGTGCACCCATCATTGGGGGCAGGCAATCAGCGAGTTCCCTTTCTGTGATCATGCGCGCTTGGCCTGCCCGATCGTGGAGTCTCGTAGACCCGGCTGCTCGCTCGTCGGAGCGGTTGCACCCCGATCAGCCGTACGGGCAGCGGATGCTTGTCGCCTTTGGGCGTGCCTCACGCTACGCCAGCCGCTTGGCAGTTACGACTACTGCCGTCTCAGCGAAGAAGAACCGCGCGCCAGCAGCCGCCTCCTGCACCGCTGCGTGCCATGCCTCGACCTCATCGACGTCTACAAGGCCCTTCCTCCGAGAGGCTGTGAGGGTCAGCGCTTGCCTTATGTTCTCAATGCGCCGGGCTGCTTGGCCGACCAGCTCAGTTGAGGACGTGACCCACGTGGCGACCCGCTCCGAGATCAGCGGCGATGCCTGAACCAGCCCGGGCAGTTTCCGGCCGATTCGTCCATCCGCATGGTCCATCCACTGCTGTTGATCATCAGTGAAGGCGTGGCAGATCCGTCTGTCCAGGTCGCGGTCCACCCCCGCTACCATGATCGAGTCGAAGTCAACGTGCGCTACGACGGCGCGGCCACCAGGTTTGAGTAGCCGCCAGATCTCCGCCAGGAACGCGGGCGCGTCCGGAAGGCACTCGAGCACGTTGTACGAGACGACCGCATCAGCACAGCTATCTGGCAGAGGGACTGGCTCTCGGAGGTCTGTCACCAGGACGTCGCTTCCGCCAGCGTGATCAGCAAGCAGTTCCCGGGCTGCTTCGACACTTGCTGTAGAGCGGTCGACCCCAGTCAGATGCACTATCGGGAACCGACGGGCGAAGGCCGCCAGCGTCGGTCCCCTTCCACAGCCGAGATCGACTACTCGCCCGTGGAGTGGTGGTTCCACTGAGTCAACCAGGTGATGGTGAATTAGCCCATCCTCTTCGGACATCCCGACTTCTCCATCAATGCTGCGACCTGCGGACAACTGACCACCCTGCGCACGAGAGAACGGTGACCGGCTGCGTGAAGCCGGAAGTAGGGGCTGCTCGCCTGCCAGTGACACCACCGATGTTCTGGATGAGCGGATGGTGTTACCGACCATGACAACTCTGGCTACTCTGACCTGCGGTGATTCATAAGGAAAGCTACATGTCCCTGCCGATTAATCAATGACGCTTGCTGTGGCCTATTCGGGTGATTTCGCAGCAGCGAGCCCGACAGTCGGTTGGCAGTCGGGCTGTGCGGCAGTAGATGACGATGGCCAGAGCTGAGACTTTGCGGTCGACGTGAAATCATTGCCCGCAAAACCGGCATGATTGACGATCGGGATGAACCGTCGAGGGGCTCGGCTGAGCTGTTCGCGCGACATGCAGAGATCTAGTGCCGCATCAGGCAACGTTCGCCCCGTCGTGATGTGTCGCCCGGTTGCTGTGCCGGGCGGCACCGGACCGTCAGAATGATCACGTGGCTGAACGCGTGCAGGTCCGTGAGATCGATGACGACGAGGGCAGACGGCTGCTGCGGATCGTCCGCCGGGGCACCGGGTCGGTGGTGACCTGGCGGCGGGCCCAGATGGTGCTGCTGTCCGCCCAGCACATGCCCGTGGCGAAGATCGCCGAGGTGACGTTCACCAGCCCGGACCGAGTCCGGGACGTGATCCACAACTTCAACGCCGACGGCTTCGACTCGCTCTACCCGAAGTACAAGGGCGGACGGCCCAGGACGTTCACCTTGCCCGAGCGCCGTGAGATCAAGAAGACCGCCAAGTCCAAGCCGGCCGAGCACGGCCTGCCCTTCTCGACCTGGAGCCTGGCCAAGCTGGCCGACTTCCTGGTCGCCGAGGGGGTGGTCGACGACATCAGCCACGAGGGCCTTCGGGTCCTGCTCCGCGAGGAGGGCGTCTCCTTTCAACGCGTGAAGACCTGGAAGACCTCCCGCGACCCGGACTACGCCGCCAAGAAGGCCCGCGTCGAGCACCTCTACGCGATCGCCGACGGCGAAGTCATACCCGAGGAAGGCGAGCCCGAAGTCATCTTCTGCATGGACGAGTTCGGGCCGCTCAACCTCCAACCACACCCCGGCCGGCAGTGGGCCGAGCGCGGCGGCCGCCACAAGGACCCCGACCGCGAGCCCAGACCCCGCAGGCGGGCCACCTACACCCGACCGCACGGCGTGCGGCACCTGTTCGCCGCCTACGACCTCGCCAAAGACCAGCTCTACGGCCACATCAAGAAGACCAAGAACCGCTCCAAGTTCCTGGAGTTCTGCCGCTACCTGCGCTCGCTACACCCAGCCCGTGTTCGCATTGCGATCGTCTGCGACAACTACTCGCCACACCTGACCACGAAGCGCTGCCAGCGGGTCGGAACGTGGGCCGCGGCGAACAACGTCGAGATCGCCTACACCCCGACCAACAGCTCCTGGCTCAACCGGATCGAGGCCCAGTTCACCGCCCTGCGCTACTTCGCCCTCGACGGCACCGACCACCCCAGCCACAAAGAACAGGGCAGCATGATCCGCCGCTACATCATCTGGCGGAACAAGCACGCCACAGACGAACGCCTACGCGGCATCGTCACCAGGGCGAACGTTGCCTGATGCGGCACTAGTCGGGCAAGGGCCACGAAGGCGCCATCCCGGGTTCGCGAGGCGCTTGCCGCTGTCACGATGCGCAAAGTCTTGCCCATCTTGGGTAACCAACCGCCCTGCGCTGGGTACGTATTGCTGGCGAAGTGACAGCTGGTGCAGGTGGGAGGGGCTTCAATCGTGACTCCGGAGCGACTGTGGATGACGGCGATCGCATTACGCAAGCGCGGATATCGTCGACTTGCCAAGCGTGTCAAGCAGTTGAACTCGTTGATCTATCACAACTCGCTGGCCGCCGGCTGCGATGTCAGCCCTGACGTCTACCTCGGGCACCACGGGATGGGAACCGTGGTCCACGACAACGTGACCGTCGGCAGTCACGTCCGGATCTGGCAAAACGTCACGCTCGCCGTTCGCGCTCCCGCAGGGTCGCCGCACCGGATCATCATCGAGGACAACGTGGTGATCGGCGCGAACGCCGTGGTCATCACCCCTCATCTCCAGAGCGTGCGGATCGGGCGGGGCGCAAAGGTCGGTGCCGGCGCCGTAGTGACCGGTGATGTCCCCGCTGGCGCGACTGTCGTCGGAGTCCCCGCCCGAGTCATCCGCGAGGGTGCCAGCTAGATTGCCACGCCGTTGATCGTCTCAGGCGGCCGTTGCATGCCCAGCAGGATCCGCAGCGTTTCGGTGCGTCCCCAGGGCCCGGGGCCCGGCGGGTCACTCATCGGCCGCACCCACCGTTCGACGAAGCTGAGGAGGATGGCTGACCGCGGGGAGCTAGAGGCGTTGAACCCGGAGCGGTGCCACGTCGCGGCGGCCATCACAAGAAGTGTCCCCGGCTCGGCCTCGAAGATGGTTGGTTCGTGGTCGCCAACTGGACCCGCGCGGTGCGGTGCTGCGTGGGATTCGCTCAGCAGCTGCGTGGCACCGTTCGCTTCGTGGAAGGGGTCCAAGGGTAAGACACATTGGAGCCCGAGAAGTGAGCCGCTCACCATGGTGGGCATCTCGTTGTACGGGTAGTCGATGTGCCAGTCGTCGACAGGCTGGCCCGGCTGCACCATGTTGAGGCTGTAGTCGGAGAGCAGGAAGTTCTCGCCGAGCAGGTCTTTCAACGTCGTGGTGAGCAGCGCGTTGTTGAGCAGGTCGATGAACGGGTCCCCGTGCTTGAAGAGGTCCCAGACTCGGGTCGACTTCGGGTAGTGGTGGGCATGCTGACCAACTGCGAGCGCCTCGCTCAGGACTCGCAGTTCGGCGCAGGCTGCCGGACCGAGGAAGGCTGGCCAGGCCGCATGCCCGTGGGCACGGACGTCGGCAGCAAGTCGACGTGAAGGAGCGGGAGTTGTCATCGGTCAACGTGTCCTGTCGTTTGGGCTCGGAGCTCGATGATGGTGCCGAACCTGTCGTGGTGCGACAGGTCGACGAGCCTGGTGCCGGCGGAGAGCAGTTCGGTGATCTGGTCGACCAAGTTGTCGACGTCGCTGTTGGCGTGACGGACGTCGAAGGTGGAGATGAGCTCCAAGCTCGGCTCGACGTCGTCCTGGTCGCGGTTGGCATCTCGGGTCATCACAGCTCCAGTGAGTGGCGGGTGTAGCGCTCGGTCAACGACTCGGGCAGAACGAGCTCCACGGGCTGGGACTCCAGCCATCCGCTGATCCGAGTGAGGTAATCCTCGATCGCGCTTGTGCTGGGCAGAGAGGCGAGGTCAAGCACCGCGCAGGCCGGATCGGCCGTGTCGAACAGCCGCGCCAAGGCCCTGTAGAACAGCTGCTCGCCGTCAGCGACGGCCTTGATCGAGCAACTCCCGATGACTACGGGTGTAGGCACAGATGGGGCGAGCCGCTGCCAGCGCTCAATCCACCCAGGCGCGGTCCGGTCCCGCGAGATGAGTAGTTGCACTCCTTGGTCCGCGATCATCTGGGGAGGATGCCTGGGGGCGTCACCGCCGAGCAGTACTGCCCGAGACCGCGGAGGCTTACTGGCTTCAGTATCGATCTGGGCCACGGCGGTCATGTCAGCTTCCGAGGTCTCGTCGATTATCAGCGCTCCTCGAAGGGCGCGGGGGAGGGAACCGCGCAGAGCAACTGGGCTCTGGCCGGCGCCGGGTATCAAGATGAGCATCAGGCGGCGCAGCGGAATCCCGATCCGACTCGGCTGGGCCAACGCATCGATCGCACGGATGACCGTAGCCAGCCCGCCGTGGTTGGGCGCCGGGCGCGTCGTGCGGAGGGGACGGGCCAGGGATGCTCGGATATGACTGGCGAGAACTACCGGATCAGTCGACGCAGTTGCTCCGCCGTACTGTTCGGCGATCCTCGCTGCGTGCTCGTCCAGCCCCTCCATGAAGGAGACGTCCGGCACCAGGACGAGCTGGGCCTGCCCGAGCAGGGCTTCGGACAACGCATTGTTTCCTGGCTTAATGACCGCAACGTGTGCGGCCGCGAGTAGAGCCGCGAGCTGGGGCTCGAATCGTCGAACCGTGACGTTGGGAGTCTCTTGCAGTGCTCTGCCGGCGTAGTAGGGGCCGGTGACGAAGACGAAGCGGGCCGGGCTACTCTCCTCCCGCAGCTGGGCCGCGACGTGCGCACAGGCGTGGAACAGCCGGTCCCCGTAGCCATCCGACATCTGGTCGCCGCCGGCACCGCCGTTGACCACCACGAGACGCTCGCCTGCGGGGGCGTATCGCTGCCGCATCTGCCCGATCTCCGCAGGGCTGGGGCAGTAGCAGAGGTTGCCGACGAAGGTGAAGCGACCACTTCCTTGAACAGCCGCCACGGATTGCCCGCTGTGCCCTTCCCGTCCAAAGTCCTCGGGGCTCTGGGCAATGAGGATCGCGTCGTAGGCGCCGAACCGGCCTTGGCTGCGGAGTAGGTCGAAGGAGGTCCCGTCGAGGCGACGCATGACGAGCAGCCGCGGCCGGTGGGCGAGGGCTGGAAGTGAGAGGTAGCGAGGATCAGGGTAGGTGTCCTCGATCACCACCGCAGGGTCCAGCCGGTGAAGGAGCCGGTCCAGGACCGCGGTGTAGCTGTCCTCGGCAACGGCCGAGGACACCCGATGCAGCAGAGGGAAGTTGACGACCTCGACGGCCGTGTCGCGGAACAGGCTCAGCGAGCTCGCTTGGCTGACGATGACCGGTCGAAGTCGGCCCTCCTTGCGGATCGCCTCGGCGATCAAGATGGCGCGTCGGATGTGGCCGAACCCGATGCCGTTCTTTACGAGCAGGACTACCGTCTTCACAAATCTCCTCCTGGTGTACGGGCTGGCGCGGGGAGCCTCAGCAGCGACAACAAAGCGCCTCGGGCCCGCGCCTCGGTGTAGCCGTGGATGATGGACTGCCTGGCTGCGGTCCCGAGTCGCCGTCGCCTGCGGGCGTCGTCGGCCAAGTCGACGATCGCGCTGCCCATGCCGTGCACGTCCCCTTCGCCGACTAGCAGGCCGTTGACGCCGTCGTTGATCACTTCGGGGATGCCCTCATGCCGGGTGGCAATGACGGCGGCCTCCGCGCCCATGGCTTCGAGGATGGACACCGGCAGTCCCTCCGCGTCGCCGTCGACCGATGAGGTGACCGCGTGGTGCAGCATGATGTCGGCTCCGCGGATGAGAGCCAGGGCCTGTTCGTGCGGTAGCCGTCCATGGACGGAGACGTGGTTGGTGAGCCCGTGCGCGTCGATGAAACGTTGGACGTCGGGCATCAGGGGCCCGTCCCCAACAAGATCGAGTCTGAGTCGCGAGTCCGCACGGCAGGCATCAGCGAACGACTCCAATAGGAGAAGCGGAGCCTTCTTGGGAACCAGCCTCCCGACCGCTATGCACCGAACTTGCTGGCTGCGCGGGTGGACTGGTGTCGCCGGCCGAGTCGGGGGGATCTCGACACAACAGCGGACCACCCTTAGCCGTTCCCTTGGTAACCCAAGGTCGATCAGGCGCTCGGCCGCCCTCGCGCTGGGCACGATCAGCCCGTCTGCGGCCGCGTAGCGCAGATAGACCTCCCGCCAGTAGGAGTCGCGGAGCCTAGCGGAGAGATCGACCCCGTGTCCGCGAACCCACACCCGCACGCCGACCGAGCGCAACAAGTCGAACCACCGGTCGGCAAAGTCGAAGTACTCGACCAGCACCACCTCCACGCCGTGCTTCGCCAGGAATTCGCGAACAGCCTGCTGCCGCTCCAGGGACGGGGCGGGATCGCCCGGCAACGGGTCGAAGGTGAGGCTCGGCGCGCCCGCTGTGTCCCAAGCCGCGCGGCCGACGACGGTCTCGCCACGCGGGGGCGGGTCGCTGACGACGACTGTGTCGCTGGGCGACAGTCTCTGAACGTCCCACCGGAGGAAGGTCTCGCTGGTCACGCCGATCTCCGGCAGAAGAATGCACAGTCGCCTCGACACATCGCTCCCTATGGTTGCGGCTACTGCCTTGGACTCGTAACGCGACAGCTCTGGCCAGCGGAGCCAGCCGTGCTCCTCTCCGATCAGCGGCGCGATTATCCGATCTTGATCTCGAGCGCAGCTTGCACCTCCGACGCCGGGGCTGCATGATCGTTTGGAGAGGCATGGCCTGACTACTCGTCAGAGCTGCGGCCGGGATTGGACACGTCTCTTTCGGCTCGGCTAGATTTTTGAAATGGCTAACCTGGAAGAGCTGCTGCGTCAGCGGCTCAAATCGGCGTTCGAGGCAGTGGCGGGAACTTCCGTGGACCCCCTCGTCCGACGATCCCAGCACGCGCACTTCCAGTCCGACGCCGCTCTGCCCCTCGTCCGCCAGATCGGCGGCAACCCGCGCGAGATCGCCGCTCAGGTGGTCGCAAAGGCCAAGCTCGACGACCTGTGCTCGTCCGTGGAGATCTCCGGGCCGGGTTTCATCAACCTGACCATCTCCGACGACGTCCTCGGCCAGATGCTGGCCGACACGCTCAATGACGACCGGCTGGGCGTTCCGCAGGTCGAGGGCCCCGAGACGATCACTATCGACTACTCGGCCCCGAACGCCGCCAAGGAGATGCACGTCGGGCACCTCCGCTCGACGATCATCGGTGACGCCGCCGTGCGCCTGCTCGAATGGCAGGGTCACACGGTGATCCGTCAGAACCACATCGGAGAATGGGGCACGCCGTTCGGCATGCTCGTCGAACACCTCCTGGACATCGGCGAGTCCGAGGCCGCCCACGAGCTGTCCGTAGGTGACCTCAACGGCTTCTACCGGGCCGCTCGCGCGAAGTTCGACGCCGACGAGGCTTTCAAGGACCGGGCCCGCAAGCGCGTGGTTCTTCTGCAAGGTGGGGACGAGACCACGCTGCGCCTGTGGCGCACCCTGGTCGACGAGTCGAAGAAGTACTTCCTCACCGTCTACAGCACCTTGGGTGTGCGCCTGAACGAGGATGACTTCTTCGGGGAGAGCTATTACAACGACCAGCTCCAGTCGGTTCTGGACGAGCTGGACGAGCTGGGGCTGCTCCGTGACAGTGAAGGCGCCAAGTGCGTCTTCCCCGGCGACTACCTCAACCGCAACGGCGACCCGCTGCCGATCATCGTCCAGAAGGGCGACGGCGGGTTCGGCTACGGGGCCACAGACCTCGCTACCATCCGGCACCGTCTGAGGAATCTGCACGCCACCCGGCTGCTCTACGTCGTTGGCCTGCCCCAGCACCAGCACCTCGAGATGGTCTACGAGACCGCCCGCGATGCCGGCTGGCTCGCCCCGCCGGCCCGTGCCGAGCACATCGGCCACGGCTCGATCCTCGGCAGTGACGGCAAGATGCTGCGCACCCGTGCCGGCGTCTCCGTCAAGCTCGTCGACCTCCTGGAGGAGGCGATCATCCGGGCCTCTGCCGTCATCGCGGAGAAGAACCCAGAGCTGGACGAGGAGACCCGTGCCGCCGTTGCACGGGCTGTTGGGATCGGCGCGGTCAAGTACTCCGATCTGTCGACCGACCGTCTCAAGGACTACGTCTTCGACTACGACCGGATGCTCTCGTTCGAGGGCAACACCGCTCCCTACCTGCAGTACGCCCGGGCCCGGATCTGCTCGATCTTCCGGCGCGCCGGGGTAGAGCCCACCCGTACCATCGACACGCTGGTCATCGCGGAGCCGGCCGAGCGTGCCCTGGCACTGGAGCTGCTTGGCTTCGGCACTCTGATCTCCGAGGTCGCTGAGAACCTGGAGTTCCACCGGCTCGCGCACTACCTCTACGGATTGGCCAGCGCCTTCACGTCCTTCTACGAGAAGTGCCACGTGCTCCGCGCCGAAGGAGATGTCCGGCAGAGCCGACTGGCTCTGTGCGACCTCACCGCACGGACCCTGGCGCTCGGCCTCGAACTGCTCGGGATCGACGCCCCCAACCAGATGTGACGCAGCTGCCCCACCGACTAGCGCGATGGGGCAGGCCGCCAGTTGATCAACCCCGTCGAGGAGTGCGACCGGCACCACCGGTCGTACTCCTCGATGCTTTCCACCCCGTGGTCGAGCACCGCACGGTAGACGTCGATCGACCGGTAGGCCGCGCCCCGCTCCACAAGTGCCTCCTTGAGGCGCAGGATGGCGGCCCGCGTCACATCGTCCAAGGCCGAACGCATCGGCCCGACAAGATCGGCGGATCTGGGGCCGTCGTAGTCGCCGGCCAGCAACCACATCTGTACAGCCCATGGCACCCCCTGGTGGTGATATCGGAGTTCCCAGCCGAGCCCCGCGTCCGCCTCGCCAACAGCGTTGATGAACAGTGCTCTTCGCACGGCAGGGTCCTTGGCCCAGGCGGCGAGCAGAGCAAAGCCGGATTCGACGCGAAGGTCGCCGTAGATTTCGATGTCGATGTCCGGGACGACCAGCAGCCCGTACGCAGCCGCCCCGCACAATCTCGGCTCCCCGAATCGCTGCCACCGCTCAAGGGGCTGGAGCACATCGAGCACCTGCCGAGCTGCCTCCTGCCGGGACGCCTGCCGCTGAAGAAGCCGACAGGCGTCGCCGTCCTCGGCGAGGTTCACGCGGTGGCTGGGCCGTAGCCCAAAGCCGCGCACGCCTCACGCAGGTACTCGGGGACCTCGGAATCGGCTGGCAGATCGCGGCTCGGTTGCACCGATCCAGTCTTGATGTTCTCGGTGAAATCCCCGATGCCCCACAGCATCGGCCCGTGATCCGCGGCCCCGTAGTCCAGCATGCCCGCCTCCCAGGCCACCCCCAGATGCGCGCACACCTCTCGCGTTACCCGTTCCGGCGCGGCGGTGAGGTCCTCGTAGCGAACCGTCAGGCCAGGCAGCTCCTGCCGGGCCTTGTCCAACTCCCGCAGATACGTGGTCACCAGGTACACCGAGTCGTCGAGGTCCTTGTCGGGACGCCCCGCGATCGCGGACTGGAGGATATGCAGCGGGTGACGGAGGAGGAAGATGAAGCGCGCATCGGGCCAGCAATCGGACAGCCTGCGCCACAGCAGCAAGTTGCCCGGTGTCTTATCGACGACGATCTCCTTCCCGCTCAGAGCGAGCTCCCGGTGCAGCAGCCTGTCCCACAGCAGATGCTCGATCTCCTCCTGGGGCAGGCCGGATACCCCCATGGCCAACTCGACGTACTTGCTTGTGAGTTTGACCTCCAGATCGGCCAAGTGCAGCTCGTGCGGAGCCCTGATCCGGCTATGCGTGTCCAGGATGCACCGCAGCAGCGTCGAACCGGAGCGGATCGAGCTGAGGATGAAGACCGGCGACGCGACAAGACGGCTGCGTGAGAGCGCGACAGACATGGCGTCATCTCCTCGTGGTTCATGCACAGGGATCACCGGCGCCAGAAGTCGATGGGGTGCTTGCCAGGACGGAACCCGACGCTCTCCACCATCGCCGCGGCGAGGGCGAAGTTCTGCCCGACCGTGGACGGCTCGTGGGAGTCGCTGCCGAACGACACCGCCTCCCCGCCTTCCTCACGCCACCAGCGGAGCACGTTGTCCGCCGGCCACGGGCCCCCGGTATTGACCTCTAGCGCCCGGCCGGAGCTGGCCAAGGCACGAAGGACAGCCCGGTACTCCTCTTGGTAGTCCGCCGAGTCGAAGGGCTTCGCTGTCTTCGGCCAGGCCCGCATGGGGTAGTCGATGTGGGCCAGGATCCCGAAGATGCTGCTGCTCTCCACCATGCGCAGGGTCTCAGCGAGATACGTGCGCATGGTCTCCATCGCCGTGTCCGCAGTGAACACGGTCGGGGCGTAGTGCAGTTGCCCGTCCACCTCCAGAGAGTGCAACGAGCCGAGAACCCTTTGGAAGTCCCGCCGTTGGACCAGCGAGCTGGTCTCGGCCGCGAACAAGTGGGGCTCACCCAGTTCGACTCCTGCCAGGATCTTCAGGTCGGGGAAGCGGGCGCGGCAGTGCTCCAGGCATTCCCAGTACCCGTCGACATCCAGCAGGCCGCTGCGGGCGTGAGTGTCGATCACTCGCACCACCGGTGTCTCGGCCTGCTGGCCTGGGAAGGCCCACGCGGTGAAGTCGGCGTGGTCGGTGAAGGCAATCGCAGGTAAGCCGATCGCCAGCGCCCGCTCGCACGCCTGCTCCATCACGGCTGTGGAGGCGTCCCAGGACCATTCGGTATGCACGTGATTGTCCGCCGGCAGTAGCCGACGGTCCGGGACTATCTGCTGCTCGTTACTGTCCACTTCGTGGTCCTCTCACTGGTGGGTGAATCACTGCGAACGCCGAGGGCCCGCAGCACATCGCGGTCGGGGGCCAGTACGGTATGGCCGCTTGCCTCAGCCAAGAGCTCCTGCGCCAACCGGGTCAGATCGTCCAGCTGCGGGGCTGAGCGCACGGTCAGGCGGGTGCCAAGCATCGCCCGAAGCACTTCCACCGCGTCCGTCTCGGCCAGGTCCTCGCAGAGCGCCGCCTGCGAGCATGCCTGGCCGAGTGCACGGTGCGTTGTTGCGCTCGACAGCGCTGCCAGGCACTGCTCCACGCTGAACACCTCGATCGGATAGTTCAGATCGGGGGTGTAGCCCAGCGCCGTCTGCAGCCTGCCGAAGCCGACTCGCAGCTGCTCTCGGGTACCCGGGTCCGGCAAGTTGTCCAGCATGACAAAGCAGTCGATGTCGCTCCCAG
The DNA here is from genome assembly GCF_042677365.1 of Kitasatospora sp. NPDC127116. Taxonomy (NCBI): domain Bacteria; kingdom Bacillati; phylum Actinomycetota; class Actinomycetes; order Kitasatosporales; family Streptomycetaceae; genus Kitasatospora; species Kitasatospora sp. NPDC127116. The sequence goes on along the minus strand of NZ_JBHXTL010000003.1, from coordinate 100,141 downwards.
GCCCAGCGTGCCCGGTGGCCACCGAGCCATACACGAACGCGGCCACCAGACCAGGGGCATGCTGCTCGAGGAACCGGGAGACCTGGGAGACGAGTTCGCTGCTCACTCGACGTCGCTCCATCCCGCCGGCCCGCCAGCTCGCCGACGCGTCTGCTGCGGCAGGTTGCCGCGAAGCTCAGCGAGCATCGGTTCCACCAGCGCGAGCGCTTCGGAGGCCAACTTCTTCATGGCAGCGTCCAAGTCTTCGCGGGTGACCAGTGGGTTGCCCGGGCAGGCCGCCATGATCGTGTAGCTGGTGCCGGCCCCCGCTCCGATCCGGTCGTCGAGGTCCCCGAGTGCGTGCTCGTCGAAGCAGACCTCACCTGACTGGTACAGCGCAGTGTTCAGCCGCGAGGTATACGAGCTGATCACCTTGGCCGCCCGCAGCCGGCCAGCAGGGTCAAGCTCCGCCATCGCCCTACGGAAGGCTGGCGGGCAGAACACGAAGGCCAGCCGATAGAAGTCCACATCGTTGAGCCGGACGAACAGCCCGCTGTCGTCGACTCGGCGTTCCAGATAGCGGACGATCGCCTGCCGGGACTCCACCATCGCGCCGAGCGTGCGGGTGCCGACGTGGCGTAGCAGCATCCAGGTGGCCAGGCTCTGGAAGCCGCGGGAGCCGAGGAACGGAGTGATGAGCCCGAGGTCCCAGCAGTCGTCAGCCATGACGGCGGCCTCATGACGGCTGAACTGGGTGAGCACCGCCCGGTCTCGGAAGAGGACATACGAGGACGGGTAAGGGGTGAATAGGCCCTTGTGCGGGTCCAGGGACACGGAGTCCGCGAGTTCGATCCCGGCCAGGTGCTGGCTGCGGAGCCGTTCGCTGAAGATCAGGCTGCCGCCGTGGCAGGCGTCCACGTGAAACCAGACCCCGTGTCGACGGCAGACCTCCCCCAGCGCCTCGAGGTCGTCCAAGCCGGTCGTGCGGCAGTTCCCGGCCACCCCCACGACCATGAAAGGAGTACGACCTGCCGGCGGGTCCGCCAGAAGGCGGTCCACCGCAGCCGGATCGGTGGTGAAACCCCGCTCGGTGCCCACCGACAGCACGGAGTCCCAACCCAGCCCCAGGTGGAAGGCAGCATCGCTGTGCGAGTAGTGGGCGATAGGGCCGGCCATCACCACGGAAGGCTGGGTGTCGAGCACCCGCAGTCCCAGCTTGCGAACTTGGGGATAGGCCCGGCCTAGCGCCGCCAGCATGGCAACGTGATTGGACAAGTGGCCGCCTGTCGTCCACAGCCCGCCCACGTCCTTCACCCCGCGCAGCTCGGTCAGCGGAGAGTCCTCGTAGCCGACCAATGCCCGCAGCCACTCGATGACCTGAACCTCCACGAACGTGGCGGACGGGGCGCTGCGGTCGACCGCGATCAGGTTCTGGTTGAGCAGTGGGCTGAGGATGCTGCCGGCCAGCGCTGCCAGCGCGTTCCCCGAGTCCGGGAATGCCAGGTAGCGAGGGTGCCCTTGCCGGATGGAGTGACGGGCGATCACCTCCTCGATCTCGGCTAGAACGTGGTCGAAGCAGGATCCGGCCTCGGGGAGCGGGCCGGCGATGGTCTTCTGCAACGCAGTCGGATCGGCATGGCGTAAGAAGGGAGTCTCCGACCCGGAGCCGTGCAGAAAGTCCAACCCGACGCGGACTGCGGAGGTGAGGTCTGCCTCATGGCTGGCACGGCTAGCACTTCCGCCCACCAGGTACATGTCCAGCACCGAACGATCCACCCCGCCGACCGCAGTACCAACGGCAAGAAGCAGCTCGTCCACTAGCTGCGCGGGGTCCGTCACGAGCCGGTCGTACCAACGCACGATGCGGGACCGCTCGGCAGCAAGGTCACCAACCTCGACCGCGTCCAGGGCGTCGATCACCGCCTCGGTGCGCAGAGGTGCTCCGTCGGCCTCACCGCGGCAGTTGACCGTGATGGCCCGGCAGATGTCCGCCTCCATCGCGGCTTCGAACACCTCCAGGCACGCAACGAGCATGGCCGGATCACTGACCGACGCCAGGTGCGAGAACAGACGCGCCTCTTGAGCAGCCGGAAGGAAGTCGCCCCAGAAATGGCCCAGTTCGTGCCCATGGAGCAGTCCGCGGTCTCGAACCTTTTCGGGGCGAGCGTGGCGCCCCTCCAGCCGGAGACTTTGCCACAGCAGATCCCTCCTCTGCTGCCAGGAGACTGTCTGGACGTTGAGCAGTGCACGCTCGAAGGAGTCCGCGGCCAGCGGGTGACCGTCCTCTATCAGCGGCGCGCCACCCTCGTCCCCAGCGAACAGCTCTTCTGCCTCGACAGGATCGAGGCAATCGGCGAAGAAGATCCGGTGCCACAGCAGGCACTCGGCGGCCCGCACCGGATCGGCCGCTGCATCCACGACCTCCTCGAAGTCGATGAGCACGATCACCTCGCCGCGCAGGAACATGTTGCGCGGCGCGAAGCCCTGCCAGATCACGCCGGCGGTGAGCATCGCCTTGCGCATCGCCCGTAGCGACACCACGACACGCCCTCGTACAGCAGAACCGAGGGCGTCCGAGCGCAGCAGGTCCTCCAGGGTCTGCCCGAGGTTCGGCGTGAAGGCCCACGGGTCGGACGAGGGATCGACTCGCACCAAGGCGTAGTCGCCCTGGACCTCGAACCGGAGGCCAGAGGGCGACGTGAACTGCCTCAACAGCTCCCCAATGCGCTCCTCGTTGCGCAGCCGAGCCTCAACGGATTCGGCCGACCAGACCAACGCCACCAGCCCGCCGGAGCTCCTGTCCGCCGACTGGACCAGGCGCGCTCGGCGCGACGGATGGATCGGGACGGCAGTCTGCGCCAGTGGCGGCTGAGAGGCCATGAATGACCCGAAGTCCGAGACCGGGGCGAGTAGATCCCGTACCGTCCGTGCAGCCGGCCCGACACCTTCGACTGTCGGCTTGTCAGACGAAGCGCTCGGCTGGAGCTGTGGCGGGAGCCCGTGGACGAGGATCACTACCGCCCCGTGAGGGTTCCTCTCAGCAACAGCTCGCGCCGCCAGAACATCGTCTGCCGCGGCCCGAGACTCAAGCTGAGCGAGCACGATGGCGTACCGGCGTCGGAATCGCTCCGACAGCGAGCTGCTCTGCGCAACCAGCTCGAACCAACTCGTCACCCTCTGTACATAGTCGGCCGTTTCGAGGGCGCGCGGGGTCGTGGGCATCACGCGGTCACCCTCGTATCCGATGAGGGCTGAGCCCGGAACTGCTGCTCCAGGTCGGCGAGGATCTGGGCCTTCAGCCGCGGGTCCTGGGTGTGGTACATCGAGCCGGCGACCACCTTGCGGTCGCAGTGGAAGACCTTCAGCGGCCAGCCCTCAGGGAAGGCGATCCGGCGTCCGCCGGTGGTCCCGACGTGTGACACGAGATCTTCCCAGTTGTAGCTGAGGTCATCCCTGTCGATGAACACATCGAGGTCGAAGCCACCGAGCCGGGCCGCCACCGCGGTGAAGCGTTGGACGTCGTAGGCGACGAAGTGGGTCGACAGCCGGTTCACTGAGCGCACACCCGGCTCAATCTCGGTGCCTTCGTCCTTCAACGCCCAGGACCATTGGTGGTAGTCATCAACCTTGCTCAAAGCTGGTACGTCGGGACAGCTCTCGAAGAGTCGTCGGCAGGCTGCCAGCACGTCGAAGGACGGATCGGTGCGATACATCACCACGTCGTCCTCGATCACGATCAGGTAGGGCGAGCGGAGGGCGAAGAGTTGGCGGTGCCCGTTGTTTGAGCCATCACCCGAGGCGACAAATCGATGGCGCCGGCGAACCCTCAGTTCGTCAACACCCCAGCCAGTCAAGAGCGCCGGGAGTTTGGAAGCAACCTCGGGAGAAGTACCGTCGCAGTGCAGCATGACCTCGAACGACTCCTTGGTCGAGTCGGTGAGCGCTTCAAGGCAGCGCGGCAGCGTCGTCTCCAGCAGGTCCAGGTTGCTGTGGAAGAGGAACACGATCCGGAACGTCGGATCCGTGGGTGCCAAAGCGCCGGCGGACGAAGCTGGATGGGCGGAGATGTGGGCCACGAGGTCTCTCCTACTGGCTATAGGGTCTTCCTTGCGTATGGCTGAGAATGCGGTGAGATCGTCCGTGGAGCTCTCCTCTCTCATGGTCCAGCGATGCTGGCCGCCGCCGAACGGATGGCGACCGCGTTCCGGGACGGTCCGCAGACACCTGCGGACGTTCCGTAACCATCGGCGGTCGTGCGTCTCCCGCGGCAATCCGTCCGTCAAGGGTGGATCTACGGAGAGTCAGATGCCAGACCGCGTATGCGGACACGGAGTCTGTCCGTATGGATGCGACCTAATACGGTCTCGGTCGCCGAAGTCACGGCCCGAGACTCTGAGCGATGTACGTCGAGTTCGCGAACCGAAGCAGCCACGCGACGAGCCTGATCGCGTTGTGTACTGAGCGCGCAACAGTGTGAAACGATCTGTGCCGTTGGGTGATCTCGCGGGGTCGCGCCGACAAGCGGGAGCCATGTTGTCCACATCAGTTCGCTGAGGGGGGATCTGATGCCGCAGCGACCGAAGGATCTTCAACCATCACGCTCTGCCCGTGAACGGCTGGGGGCCGAGATCAGGCACTGGCGGGTCTTGCGAGGACTGAGCCAGGATCAACTTGGCGCCCTGGTGCACATCAGCGGCGACCTGGTCAGCAAGTTAGAGAAGGGCCAACGCACCTGCAAGGCGCGATATGCCGCGGACATGGACACGGCCCTGGAAACCGGGGGCGCTATCGCTCGGCTCTTGGAGCCGGCTCAAGCTGATGTGGACAACCGCGCCCGGGATGTGGACAACTCTCCGATCTGGAACGCGAGCACTCCCCTCGGAGCCTGGTTGGGGGGCACTCTGGAGGAGCCCCGGTCTACCTCCGACTGGAACGAGTTCAGCACCATGCTCCGACGCAACTTCCTCGCCGCAGCAAGCGCTGCCACCGGCGCACTACTCCCTCTTGCGAACGCCAGCTCGGCCACCGCGGTACCGGCGACAGTTCGCTCCGCTGATATCGACCAGATCAACACCGCGGCCACCACCTTGCGCAGCTGGGACAACCTCTACGGTGGCGCTGGTGTCGTCCGAGACACCGCACGCGCCCAAGTCCAGTGGGCCGCAAACCTCCTGAGCGCCGACTGCCCGTCTCCACTCAGGGGCGGCCTGTTCACGGCCGTTAGCGGCCTGGCCGCCGCTGTCGGCTCCTCGGCATTTGACGCGTTCGCCCATGAGGACGCGCAGCGCTACTTCGTCTTCGCCACCCTGTGTGCCGAGGAAGCAGACAACTGGCCATCGCGTGCCGTCTCCTACAACCTGCGCTCGCGGCACGCCACGTGGCGCGGTGACCCCGATACCGGACTCACCCTCGCCGAGCTCGGGCTCATTCGCGCGGACCGTCTCTCCCCTGCTGAGCGCTCGATGCTCCACAACGCCCGTGCCCGGGCACTCGCCAAGATGGGCAAGACGCAGCAGGCACTCGCTGCGGTCGGAGAGTCTGACGATTCCTTTGCCGGGATGGTTCCGGCCAACGAGGGGCCCTGGATGGCCTATTACGACAGCGCCCAGCACCACGGCGACACAGGACACGCCCTGTTCGACCTTGCCCTCCTAGGCCATCCCCCGCGCTCGGCACTTATGCGCCTGCAGACCGCCGTCGACACCCACACTGCCGACTACGCGCGGTCCCGGACCTTCTCCCGTACGAAGTTGGCCTCTCTCCGGATGGCCACCGGTGACCCGGCCGAGGCTGTTGCCGATGGTCGTATCGCGCTTGCCGAAGCAGCTCAGCTCCGCTCGCTGCGAGCCAAGCACGAACTGGATGAGCTCCGAGGTCTCACGCAACGCCATCCCGAGCTTCCGGACGCCCGGGACCTGCGAGAGCAGATCAGTTCGATGGTGACGGCATGACCACAGTGGATCTTTCCCATGCTGTGCTGCTCAAGGCGTGCGCAGAAGCCGGACTCGCTGCCGACGGGGCCGAGCCTCTGCGCATCGGCGAGAACGCCTTGTGGAGGCTTCCGCAACAGGTCGTAGCTCGCATCGCTCGCCCCGGTCAGTGGGCCGCCGCGGTCCGTGAGCTCGCGGTCGCCCGCTGGCTGCACGACTGCGATGTCCCTGCAGTACGGCCGCTCGAGGACTTGGCGGATCCTGTCGAGGTCTACGGCCACCCGGTCACCTTCTGGCATGAGCTGCCGGTTCACCGGGCCGGCACCGCAGCTGACATGGCCCCGCTCCTTCGGCGCCTCCACCAGCTCCCTGTCCCCGCCTTCCACCTGGGACGGCTGGACCCGTTCGTCCGCCTCGCCGCCCGGATTGGTGAGGCGACGACCCTTGATGATGAACAGCGGCGATGGCTCTGGGCCCGCCTCGTCAGTCTCCAGAGCGCGTGGGCCGACCTGCCTATAGGTAGTCCCGAGAGCGTCATCCACGGCGATGCCTGGGGCGGCAATGTTGCTGTCACAGCAACCACCTCGTATCTCCTGGACTTTGAGCGTTCCTCTCTCGGCCCGCCCGAGTGGGACCTCACCTCTACGGCCGTCGGTCACGGCACATTCGGCACCGTGTCGGACGACCAGTACGCGGCGTTCTGCGATGCCTACGGCACAGACGTGACCGCCTGGGCGGGCTACCCCGTCCTCCGCGACATCCGTGAACTTCGAGTGACCTGCTTCGCTCTCCAAGCGGCGGCACGCGACCCCGAGCGTTACCGCGACCAAGCCCACTACCGACTGGCCTGCCTCCAAGGCGACCACGGCTCGCGGCCGTGGGGATGGGCAGCCGTCGAGTAGCGGCACGAGTGTCCGACCGAGCAGGTGCCGGGTGCGGTTGAGAAGGCGCTGTGGCAAGCGGTCGACCGTGCAGAGCAGGAAGGCCGGCACGCCCGGTACCGTCGGTGATCGATAACACCCCTCCAGGGTCGAGAGGATCGGATGACCGGCAAGAGCAACGAACCACTCGACGCCGAATGGGTGGCCCGCAAGCACACGACATACGACGAACTCACCTCTGCGGACGGCGAACTGTGGTGGATCCAGTCGGACCCTGACCTAGGGGGAACTCGCCGCCTGATGCGCGCGAGGCCGCAGGAGAAGGCCCATCCGCAGACTCCGCCGGAACTGTCCCTGGGAGGCTGGCTGCACGCGTACGGCGGCGGGGCGTACGCCGTCACCACTGACCGCCAGTGGATCATCAGCGCTGAGGACAGCAAGATCTACGAACTGGCCGATGTCGGCGCTCCCCGCCCGATCGTCCCGGCGGATGACCGCTTCCTCTACGGCGACCTGCACCTCGCGGACGGCAACCTGCTGGCCGTACGGGGGAACGACCACGGCGACGAGATCGTCAAGGTCGACACCGACGGCCAGAGCATGCGGGCGCTGGTGAGTTCATCGGGGTTCCTCGCAGCGCCGCGCTGCCGCAGCGGCCTACTCGCCTACCTCGAGTGGGACTGCGACCGGATGCCGTGGGACTCCAGCCGGCTCCAGGTGACAGACCTTCCGGAGCACGGGCCGGCGCCCTCGCCCAAGCTTGTTGCCGGCGGGGAAGAAGAATCCGTGGTCCAGCCAGCATGGGGGCCAGACGGAATGCTGTACTTCCTCTCCGATCGCACAGGATGGTGGAATCTGTACCGCTGGGACGGCCTGCGTGTCCACGCGGTAGCTCCCATGGATGCCGACTGCGCGCCAGCGCCGTGGGAGGGCGGATACCAGTCGTTCGGCTTCCTGCCGGGAGGCGAGATCGTGCTCACGGTCTCCGACGGGTTCCGCACACGCCTGATCACCGTAGGCGGAGACGGCCACTGCCGCGAACAGGAAGCTGATGTGACCTCGGTGAAGCCCTACGTCGCGGTGCTCGGCCAACAGGTAGCGCTGATTGCCTCCACACCGACCAGTACCCCGTCGATTCGCGTCTTCGACCCTGCTAGCCCGATTCCCGCCTGGCGCTGGAATTTTCCAACCCCCATGCACGAGCAGCCACAGTACTCCTGCGCGGCTCCGACCATCCGCGAAGTACGCTCCAGCAGTACCACCATCCGCTACCTGCTGCACCGTCCACTCGTGAACGGGCCTGTGCCGCTGCTCGTCCGCGCGCACCCGGGACCAACCGACGATGTGCCGATGCGCCTCGACTGGACCGTGCAGTACTTCGTTGCTCGCGGTTTCGCCGTTGCCGAAGTCGCCTACCGAGGTAGCACAGGGCAGGGGCGCCAGTTCCGGCAAGCCCTCCACGGTCACTGGGGGGAGTTCGATGTCGAAGACTGCGCGGCCGTCGCACAGCAGCTCCTGGCCGACGGCACAGCCCTCCGGGGCGCGGTGTTCATCAGCGGGGCCAGTGCGGGCGGATACACCGCGCTCCAAGCCGCCTGTCTGACCGGCCCGTTCACCGGTGCCACAGCCACATCCGCAATCATCGACCCGAAGCGCTGGACAATCACAGCACCCCGGTTCCAGCGACCGCACGCCGCAGTCCTCGCCGGGCCGGTGGGTGCGGTGCGCGCCGAGGCCATCCGTGTCCCGGTGCTGCTCGTCCACGGAACCAGCGACGACATCGCCACAGTGGCCGACGCCCGGCGTCTTGCCGCCGAGCTGCAAGCACGTGGTGCCGATCACGAGACGCTCTTCCTTGAGGGGGGTGACCACTACCTGTCGGTGCCGGAAAGCCGCCGAGCCGTACTGGAAGCAGAGCTGCGCTTCTTCCAGAGGATCACGCCGGTAGGGGTGTTGCCGTAGCACGTTTGGCTGCGGCTGGCAGAACCTGGCGAACGAACTCGTCGAGGTCCGCGACCGCCCGCTGCTCTGCATACGGCGCGAGGTCGGTAAGCAAACGGGCAACGCGGTCGACACAGCGTCCAGAGGAGGTGCGCGCGGCGTACCCGACGGCTTCGAAACCCACGGTGCAGGCTTGTTCGATGTCGCCTGACCGAAGCCAGGTTGAGGCCATCAGGGTCGCGTCAATGGCACGACGGCGTACGCGATCACGCCCAACTCCGAGCAGTGCGTCAGCTACCTGGGCGCGGGCCTGCGGGGCCCTGCCGAGGTCGTGGAAGCAGTGTGCCATCTCGTCCGCAAGGTAGGCCCGGGTGAAGTACGCGATCCACGGTGGCTCGTTGCCGGACGTCGAGGTGTCTAGCAGCTTCTCGGCCTGAAGGAGCATGGCTGTCGCCTCGCGCTCGTCACCCAGCCGAGCGTGAGCGCGCGCGCCGACGGCGACGATCGCGGCACGGGTGGCTGCGCTCGCGGAGGTCCCTGCCCTCACGCTTGCCGCCTGGGCCCAGCGGAGCGCGACCTGAGGGTGATCGCAGTGCAGCGCCAGATGCCCGAGGTTGACCGCAACAAGGTAGGCGCCGTAGGCGTCGTCGGCCACTCCGTGGGTGAGGCCCAGCGCCTGCTTGTAGTACGTCTGCGCCCACCCTGGCCGCCCCGCGTCCACCGCCTGGTAGCCGGCCAGTTCGAGGAAGCCCGCTGCGATCCGGGCCCGCGAGCGATCGACGTCAGCGCTTGCCGCGGAGCGGGAGAGCAGCGAGCTCAGCTCCGTGTCGACGTAGGTGCGGAGTTGGGTTGCGAATTGCCCTGCGCCGTGGGCGTGATCCAACTGCCGAAACATCGCGAGCATCCCGCCCGCCACTTCAACATCGTCCTCGGTAACCCAGAGTCGGCTGCCTTCATTGGCCGCAGCCTGTCCCGGGTCCGCTGCGACCCACTCCGCGACCACCAGCTCAGATGCCTTCGGGTCGAATCTGGCAGACGGCTCGCTCTTGCGCGCAGAGCCGAGTGATGGCGTGCGACGACGCTCTTCCTCGGCTGCCGGCCAGAGGTCAACGAGCGCACCACCGGCCTCAAGGGCCTGATCGCAGGCCGCGATGAACTGACGCGATGGGAACCGCTCGCTCGCCTCGACCCGGCGGACCAAATCGGCACTGCTATGGACTGCGGCGCCCAACTTGGCCTGACTTAACCCTCTGGCGGTCCGAAGTTCGCGCAGCGTTGCCCCGAGTTTGGCCAGCGCCGAGCCAGCCGAGACAAGCTCCCGCGCCTTGGCTGCCATCACACCCCCGCTGCTTCCCTACTCACCCACGACCCGGCTCCACGACGAGTCGTCACATTCTGTTCCACTCACTGCCATTTGTGTAGGCGATCCGGCGTCAGCTGGTCATGTGGACGGACGACGAGTTCCCGCAGCTCGGATGCGGACACCCATCATGTCCGCATCCAGCCACTCGTACTCCGGTAATCGGCCAGCCAATCTGGAATCGCTGCCCGCCCGGCGCCGGCGCACGGAGACGCCCCAGACGTGCCCCCGACCGGGCCCGCGCGCCCGGACTCCCGACCGCCCGCTCGATACGGCATCCCCCTCCGTACCGAGCGGGCACCAACTAACAATGCGCGATGCGCGCTTGAGCCTTGACCGACTGAGGAGACATGACCACGACCCAGGACCACCGCCCGGAGTCGGACAGCGCGCCGCTCGGCGTCGGCACGTTTCCGACCCAGATGATCTCTACAGCCGTCGGCGGCGATCCCGAGTCCTACTCCTCTGGTGCGCCGTCCGGTGATCTGCTGGCCGACCGGCCGCGCCCGGCCCGGCTGTACGACTACTACCTCAACGGCAAGGACAATTTCGCGGCCGATCGGGCAGCGGCTGATGCGCTGCTGAAGGTGGCACCCACGCTGCCGACCACGGCCCGCGAGAACCGGCGCTTCCTGGAGCGCGCGGTCCGGCATCTCGCACGACTGGGGATCAGCCAATTCCTGGACATTGGCACCGGGATCCCCACCAGCCCCAACACCCACGAGATTGCCCAGGCCGAGGACCCGGCCTCCCGTGTCGTCTACGTCGACAACGACCCGATGGTGCTGGCCCACGCACGCGCCCTGCTCACCAGCCAGCCGGAGGGGCGGACCGCGGTTCTCAAGGCCGATCTTCGCGACCCGCAGCAGATTCTCGCCGGTGCCCGCGCAGTGCTGGACTTCCAACGGCCCATCGCTCTGATGCTGATCGCGGTCCTGCACTTCATCGAGGATTCGGACGATCCGCGCGGCCTGGTCGCCGAGCTGGTGGAGGCCCTTCCGCACGGGAGCTGCGTGATGCTGTCCCACGTCACCGGCGACTTCGACCCCGGCGCCTGGGAGAACGTCGTGGCCCTCTACCGCAAGGCCCACATCCCAGCCCAGGCCCGGTCCCGATCCGAGATCGAGGCCATCACCGCCGGCCTGCAGATCATGCCGCCCGGACTGCAGGTGGTCTCCCGGTGGCGGCCGGACGGCCCGGTCGACCCAGCGCTGACCGACGCCGCGGTCTCCTGCTATGGCGTCCTCGGCCGCAAGTCCTGATCAGAGGGCTACCCAGCTGGCCGACCGGCAGTTCATCCTCCATTCCTGCCACCTCAGCGAGGATCTGATGGCATCTCATGCAGAAAGCGCAGCCGTGGGCGGCATGGTCGCCTGCTCGCTGGTCGCGCTGCTCGTGGCGGCCTACTCGCAGCGGGTCGCGACGGTGGCACGCCGCAGGGCCTCCGAGTTGGAGAAGGCATTGGCCGCGGCGACCGCGCTGCCGCCCGCGGCGGGCGCCGACCTGGCTCAGTACCTGGTGGCGTTGGCGGCCGGAGCGGAGCCGGGCTCGCTTCAGCACCTGGTGATGCAGTCGGCTACGGCCTTGGCTGCGGAGCGCCGGCGGGTGGACGAGTTGGTCACGGATCTTGTGTCAGCCGTGATGGCAGCCGCCCGCGGTGAGGTGCCGGCGTGGAGTGCCGGGTGCGGGAGTGGGCAAACCGCTGACGGTCGTGCCGTCTGCTGTGTCCAAGCCGGCCCGCAGAGGCGTCCGGCGGCTGGAGGTGTGCGAGATGCGCACCTGTGAGGCAGCGGGTACCGCGCGGGTGGTGTTCCATCCCGCTGATCTCGACGAGGTGCTGCGGTCGGTCGTGGAGTGTTCATCCATCCCAGACAGGAGCCGATGGACGTCCCGCTTGATCGACCGTGGGGCCTGGCCCTCCATGTATGGCATGTCTATGACTGAAAGGGTGATCCGTGATCGCCGCGTCTCCGACTCGGCCGGTGTACCACCCCGCTGGGTTCGACAGTGCGCTCCGGACTGCGGTGGACGACCTGCGGGCCGGGCGCTGGCTGTCGACGCAGCGGCTGCTGGCCGCCACGGCGCAGAACGCTGGCCTACGGACTTCTCGGACGCAGGTGCTGGCGCTGGTCGCGGCCCGGTCGACGGTGCTCACCGACTGGGCCCGCGAGGACCCGGACGATCCGGGGCTCGCCATCGTGCGGACACGGGTGATGGTCGAGCACGCCCTGGCCGCAGCCGAGGCCAGCTCGCCGGAGGCCGAGCGCTTGGAGCAGGAAGCCCGCGAGTCGTGCCAGGCCGCCGCTCAGGCAGTGCGCTCGGACCCTGTTCCGTGGGTGTGCTTGATCGCCCTGGCCGCGCTGGACCGCGCCAGGCATCGGCCCGAACATCAGCAGCGCTCGTCGGACCCGATGCTTCCGGCCGGACCATGGGGGCTGCTCGATGAGGTCCTCAGGCGCGATCCGGGCAACCGAGAGGCCCACCACCGCATGCTCCGCTACTGGCACCGGGTCTACCGGCCGGCGGCGGCTGACTTCGTGAACGTCGTCATGTCGATGGCTCCGGCCGGATCACCGCTCTCGGCCCTACCGCTGTACTTGTCGGTCGACTACTACCGCAACGAGCCGAGGCGCAACGCGGTCGTGCTCCGGCAGTGGCTCCGGGAGCCCCACTTCTCCCGTGCTCAGCGCGCGTACGAGAGCTGGTCCGTGGCGGAGCCGGGAGCGTGGCCGGTCATCGACCTCAGCTACCTCGCCCACGCGTTGTGGGCATCGGCCCAGATGGCCGCCGCCGTCGAAGTGTTCAGCGCACTCGGTCAGTTCGCGTCCAAGGCGCCGTGGACCCATGTCGCCGACTCGCCGGAGAAGGCGGAGGCTCTGCTGCTCATCGCCCGGGGACAGGCCCTCGCTGGCCGCGCGACCGCTCTGGCCTGATTCTCGGCCGCCCCCCTTTCCATCATCCGTCTTCTTCCCGCACGGAGGTTGTCCCGATGTCCCCCGCCCACGCAGCACCACCGACCGACGAGGAACGGCTCCGCCAGCTCGGCTACCAGCCCAAACTACGGCGGAGAATGGGTGAGTTCGGCAACTTCGCCAGCTCCTTCTCCGTCATCAGCATCCTGTCCGGCTGTATGACGATGCTCGCGTTCGGTCTGAACACGGGCGGGCCGGCGGTGATCTTCTGGGGCTGGATCGGCGTCGGCGGCCTGGTCATGTTCGTCGGCCTGGCGCTCGCCGAGGTGACCTCGGCCTATCCGACGTCCGGTGCGCTCTACTTCATGGCCCACCAGCTGGGCGGCCCCCGGTGGGGCTGGATGACCGGCTGGCTCAACCTGCTCGGACTGGTGGGCGGCATCTGCGGCATCGACTACGGTGCGGCCAGCTTCGTCGGCGCGTTCCTCAACATGCAGTTCGGATACTCGCCGACGCCGGGCGGCCTGTTCGGGATCTTCGTTGCGATCCTGCTGCTCCACGCGGTGCTGAACCTTCGCGGCGTGCGGCTGGTGTCGGTGCTCAACGGGGTCTCGGTGTGGTGGCACATCGGTGGTGTCGTTCTGATCGTCGGGGCGCTCGCGATCGTGCCCGCCCAGCACCGGGACCTCAGCTGGGTGGTCGGGCACTTCGTCAACAACACCGGCTGGAGCAACCCGGTCTACGTGAGCGCGGTCGGCTTGCTGCTGGCCCAGTACACCTTCTCGGGCTACGACGCCAGCGCGCACATGAGCGAGGAGACCACCAGGGCATCGGTGTCGGCGCCCCGCGGGATCGTCCGCTCGATCTGGGTGAGCTGGATCGCCGGCGCCGTCCTGCTGGCCGGCATGCTGTTCGCCATCCAGGACTACTCCGGCGTCCTCAACTCGCCCACTGGCGTGCCGCCGGCGCAGATCTTCATTGACGCGCTCGGGACGACCGGGGCGAAGGTGCTCTTGGTGGTGGTGATCGTGGCGCAGTTGTTCTGCGGCAACGCGGAGACGGCGGCGGCGTCAAGGATGGTCTTCGCGTTCTCCCGGGACGGCGCGCTCCCCGGATCCGGACTCTGGTGCCGGGTGTCGGAGCGCACTGGGACGCCGGTCGCCGGGGTGTGGCTGTCGCTCGGGGCGGCGCTGGTGCTCGCACTGCCGTCGCTGTACAGCGCGACCGCGTATGGCGCGGTGACCGCCGTCAATGTGGTGGGGATGACGCCGGCGTACGCGGTGCCGATCTACCTCCGGCTGCGCAAGGGCAGCCGGTTCAAGGCGGGGCCGTGGAGCCTGGGCCGCCGGGGCCCTGCGATCGGCTGGATCGCGGTGGGCTGGGTGGCCGTGGTGAGCGTGTTGGTGTGCCTGCCGCAGTCCTCGCCGGTGACGGTCGACACCTTCAACTACGCGCCCGTGGCCTTGGCGGTGGTGCTGCTGCTGGCCTGGGGGTGGTGGCTCAAGGCCGGGCGCTCGTACTCACCGCCGGTCCAGCAGTCGACCGAGCTGGTCGCGCTGACCGAGGAGGTCGTGTGACCAGCCGCCGAACAGCCCGACCGGACGGTGGTCGAGGAGCCGCACGCGGCCAAGGCCAGAGCGCGGATGGTACGAGGGCAGTGATGCGGGCGGCGCGCTCCGACGCGGGCGGCAATTCGACGCGGACCTCGCCGGTCGGGCCACTGCACCAGCTGGTGGACAGGCTCGGGATCGACACCGTGCTGCTGGCCGTCATCGATCCGCAGGGACGACTCAAGGGCAAGGAGCACGACGCCCGCACACTGCTGCAGCGGTTGGACTCCGGGCCGGTCACTCCGGAGATGTGCGGATACGTGCTCGGCACGGATCTGGACATGACGCCCCTACGGGGTGGCGAGTTCTCCTGGGAAGGCGGCTTCGGGGATGTCGCGGTGCAGCCCGACTTCGACCACGCCCGGGTCCTCCCGTGGGAGCCGAACAGCGCCATCGTGCTTGCCCGGCCTCTGGATGGCGGTCGGCCGCACCCACTCTCCCCTGCCACCATCCTCGACGAGCAGCTCGACCAGCTCCAGGGCCTGGGCTACGAGGTGCGGGTCGGCATCGAGACCGAGTTCGTCCTCTACACAGGCACCGGCACCGACGCGGCGGCAGCTGGCTGGCGCGGGCTGCGTCCGGTGACCTGGGACAACCGCGACTACGCCCTCGACCGGCCGGGGCCAGCGGCCAACTACTCCCGGTTGCTGCGCCAGGCCCTGGCCGGAGCCGAACTTCCCGTCGAGGCGGTCAAACTGGAAGGCGCGCCCGGCCAGATCGAGGTGACTTTCCCTTACGGCCCGGCCCGGGATGCCTGCGAGCAGCACGTGCTGTTCAAGCACGCGGCCAAGGCGGTTGCGGAGCAGCAGCAGCTAGCCGCGACGTTCATGGCGGCCCCGGCGGATGGGGTGGGTTCCGGGATGCATCTGCACCTGTCGCTGTGGGACGGCGACCGGCCCCTGCTGGTCTCCGACCAGGACGCGGGCGCTCTGTCGGCGGTGGGCGAGCACGCGGTTGCCGGGCTACTGGATGTGCTGCACCAGACAGGTCCGATGTGGGCGCCGTACGTGAACAGCTACAAGCGCCTGCGTGGGCCATTTGCGCCGTCGAAGCTCGTGTGGGGATGGGACAACCGCTCGGCCGCAGTGCGGGTGGTCGGCCACGGGCGCAGCCTTCACCTGGAGGTCCGCCTGCCCGGCGCGGACGCCAACCCCTACCTCGCCCTGGCCGCCGCCGTCGCCGCGGTCCGCCACGGCATCACCAACGGCCTCAAGCCCGACGAGCCCATCACCGGCGACGCCGACTGTGACGAGGATCTGCGGGTGGTTTCCCGTCACCCCTGGGATGCCATCGAGAAGTTCGATGCCGGTCGCGTGTCCAGGGAGTTGCTGGGCGAGCGGGTTGTCGCCCACCTGGCCTCACTGGCATGGCTGGAGGTCGACCACCACGCCGCCCGCGTCACCGACGCGGAGCTGGCACGCGGGTTCGCCCAGTCCTGAGCCCCGGGCCGGTCGCGGCGCCACACCCCCGGGCCCGCGACCGGTCCGGTCCAACCCCTCGCAGTCCGCTTCCCTGTTGGAGATCCTCATGGACACCACCACCTGCCCCGACAGCCGTACCGTCACCGGCCCTCGTCCGGTCCTGCCCGAGGTACTGACGGCCGCTCATCTGGTCGATGTCGCCACCGCCGGCATGGAGGGGCTGGCCCTGTGGCTGGCCGGAGCCGGAGCCGACGTCACCGGGAGCGTTCCCGAGACCGACCGGAACAGCCCGGTCGTGGCTGCGCTGAGGGCGGCCGGCATCGAAGTGGAGGTCGGCTTCGAGCCCGAGCACGTACGCACCGACCGCACGGCGGTGGTGTGGCCGGGTGTCCCTGCCGACGCGCATCCGGAACTCGACCGCGCCCAGGATCTGCAGCTGCCGATCCTCAGCCGGGCCGTCGCGCTCAGGGCCCTGTGCGCCCAGGCCGAAGGCGGATCGGTGGCGGTGGCGGGCAGCCACAGCACCACTACCGCGGCAGCCGCCCTGGCGGCCGTGCTGGATGACGGCGCGACGGGCTGGGTGCTGAACGCCCCGGCACGAGCGGGCGGCGCCGGGCACGCCGGCAACAGCCGAATCGTGGTCGACTTCTGCCCTGACACCGCCACCCACGAGGCCGCCACGCCGGGTGCCCAGCAGCACCGCCCCTCACCTCATTTCCGCGCCCGCGAGCCCAAGTTCACCGCCGCGCTGATCCTCACCATCGACGCGAACGCCCCGTACTGCGAGGACAACATCGAGGGCCTCAATGCCGCCCAGCTCCTCGCCCGCCGCGCCGCCACCGTCGTCCTGCCAACCTGGGACAGCAGCGTGAAGATCCTGCGCGAGCGCCTGGGCGACCGGCCCGAACCGCGCGTGGTCACCGTCGGCCTCGACCCGGCCGACACCGTGTGGATCATGGCATCCCGTTGGACCGGCGAGGACTTCCGCGTCACCTTGCGCTACGAGGAGACGGACCACGCCTTCATTCTCCCGGTTGCCGGCCGCCACCACGCCCTGGCCGTGTGCGCCGCCATCGCCACCGCCCTGGTCATCGGCGAGGACCCGCAGGCCGTCTCCCAGCGCGCCGGCGGCTTCCGCGGGGTGGATCGTTCGCTGACCGTGCTCGGCACCCAGTCCGGCGTCACCGTCGTGGACTCCCGCGCCCGGCACCCGCGCGAGATCGCCCAGGACGTCACGGCCGCCCGGATGCTCACCGAGGGCTCGCTGGTCATCGTTCTGGAACCGGACGGCATCGCCCGCACCACCGCGCACGCCGCCGAACTCGGCGCCGCCCTCGGCGATGCCGATCACGCGGTGCTGCTGCCGGTCAGCACCCCGCTGACCCAGGACGCCGTGCCCGACCCGCTGGATGCCGTCGAGCAGGCCGCCGTTCAGAAACTCGGAGCGGGCGCGGTCCACCGGGTCCGCTTCGGACCGTGCGAACCCGCCCCGGAGCAGCGGATCTTCGAGATGACCGCCGAGGGCGACCTCGTCCTGGTCGTCGGCACCGGCCAGGCCGAGCGGCTCGGGCCGAGGCTGCTGTTCCATCTCGCCGCCCCCGGCATGCCGATTCCTCAGCAGCTGTGACCCGCCCGAACCACCCCGCTGGAGACGACGCCGTGGCCATCGGCCCCCTGCCCAACCTCACTGCCTCGGAAAGCCGGTTGATCGTCCTGGTCGCCGCCGGCGCCAGCCGCGACCAGATTGCCGCCGACCCCGACACGAAGCTGCAACCGGACGACGTCCGCAGCGCGATCGACGCGGTCCTCGTCACGACCGGCACCCGCACCGTGCTGCACCTCGCCGCCTGGGCCACCGCCCACCGGATCGTCACCCAGTCGGTGCACCCCAGCGGGGCACTGACCATCAAGCCCCAGCTGGCCCCGCGGCTGACGCAGATCCTGTCCGGCTGGGCGAGCGGGCGGAGCACGCCCGAGCTGACCGCAGACTTCGGCATCGCGCCGAGCACGATGCGCGGCTACTCCAAGAGCCTGCTCAGCCAGTTGAACGTCGACTCCCAGCCGCAGGCCGTCGTCGTCGGCGTCCTCGCCCAACTGGTACCGCTGAACAGCATCGACCGCGCCTGGCCGGCTGAACCACTCGCCCCGGCCGCCGTGCCTCAGGCCGTGGCACCGTGAGCGGTCAACGAAGTATCAGGAGCATCGGGCTCGCCGTGCTCTGCTTCCTGATTGGCGTTCTCGTCGGCGGCTGCGCCATCTACCTGCTGGAGCACCGCGCCACCCTCGGTCAGCGGCTCTACTTGGGCACCTTCGCCGTCGTCGCCCTGTGCACTCTCGGCGTGGCCGATCGCGTAGTGGGCCACCGCGCGCCGCCCTCGAAAGACCCGGACCATCCTGGCGACCGCCGCCGGTCCGGCTGAACAGCTACCCGCAGTAACCCATGGCGGCGTTCGGGCCAGGGCCGCACCCCTTTCGATCTCAGAGAGCAGATGATCACCCTCACCGTCCTCCACGGACCTACTACCTCCGGCGGCGCCCGGTGAACCTTCGATACGTCGAGGCACCCGAACCGTACGAGCCGGACGGCCGCCCGGCGGTGTTCCTCGCCGGGGCAACCGTTGGCTGCCCGGACTGGCAGAGTGAAGCGGTCGACCTGTTCGCGACCACGGGCTTCGACGGCACGGTGCTCAACCCCCGACCGTCGCGCAACCCGGCCACCGACCCCTACCTCGCGTGGCACCCATTCGGCTGGCAGGACCTCAACATCCGGCGCACCGACGTCGTCCTGTTCTGGAACCCGCTCGGCCACGTGCGCGTGCACGACTGCTACGAGGCCAGCCTGTTCACCCCGCACGGCGGGACGGTGGTCGTCGGCTGCGACCCGGCCGACCCCGTCCAGCGCGCCAACCGCGTGCTACTCGCGAACCTCATGCCCTGGTTGCCGGTAGCCGACACGCTCGCCCACACCGTCGCCGCCGCCCTCGCCGCGCTCGCGACCCCCGCCCCCGCTCGCCGCTGACCACCCACCGTCCCACCCACGTCAGGACCCCATGCGCACCCCCACCACCCCTTCCCGGATCGAGGACCACGCGCTCCTCGGCAACACCGCGTCCGCCGCCCTGGTCCGCCCGGACGGCTCCATCAACTGGGCCTGCCTGCCCGGCTTCGACTCGCCGGCGGTGTTCGCCTCGCTGCTCGGCACCGCCGACCATGGCCTGTGGCGCGTCGGCCCGGCCGTCTACGACGGCGCACCGCCCCCGGCGGCCGACCGCCGCCACTACGTGGGCAACTCCCTGGTCCTGCGCCAGGAGTGGAACTGCCCCGCCGGTACGGTTGCGGTCACCGACTTCATGCCGGCGCCCACGGTCAGCGACCACGCCGAGCCCCGGATCGTCCGGATCGTCGAAGGCATCAGCGGCGAGGTCCGTGTCGCCAGCGTCTTCCGGCCCCGTCCCGGCTACGGCGCCACCAGGCCGCACATCGAGCGGCTCTCCCGCGGAGCCCAGCGGCTTTGGGTGGTCGCCCACCCGGACTCGTACTGGCTCGATGGCCCCCAGCACACCGCCAACGGACGGGGCGTGTGCCGGGCCGACTTCACCGTCCGCGCCGGCCAGAGCGTCGTACTCACCCTCACCTGGGTGCCCTCCCACCGCCCCGCCCCCATCCCACCCGACGCCTTCGCCGAGCTCGACGCCACCACCGAGTTCTGGGAGCAGTGGGCAGCCGGCTGCACCTATCCCGGCCCGGACCGCGAGGCCGCGGTACGCTCCGCCCTCACCCTCAAGGCACTCTGCCACCCGGGCGGCGGCGTCGTCGCCGCGCCCACCACGTCCCTGCCCGAGCGGCTCGGCGGCGAACGGAATTGGGACTACCGCTACGTCTGGCTGCGCGACAGCGCGCTGACCATCGCCGCTCTGCTGCGGCTCGGCTTCCTCGACGAGGCCCGGCAGTGGCGCAGATGGCTGGTCGACACCGTCAACCCCCAACGCCTCCAGCCGATCTACCGCGTCAACGGCGACGCCGAGCTCGACGAGGAGGTCCTGGACCACCTTCCCGGCTACGACGGCTCCCGGCCGGTGCGCATCGGCAACGGCGCTGCCGACCAGCTCCAGCTCGACGTCTACGGCGAACTCGCCGACACTCTGCTGCTCGCCGAGGACGCCGGCCTCCCCCCGTCCCCGCAGTGCGACGCCCTGCTCTTGGCGCTCGCCGAGCAGCTGGAGCAGCGCTGGCGGGAGCCTGACGAGGGCATCTGGGAAATCCGTGGCCCAGCACGGCATTTCACCCACTCCAAGGTGATGTGCTGGGTCGCCGTGGACCGGACCCTGCGGCTGCTGGAACGCCGGAGCGCCACCGACCCTGCCGTCCTCGTCCGTCTCGCCCGCCTGCGCGAGGAGATCCACACCGACGTCTGCACGCGCGGCTTCAACCCCGAGACGGGCACCTTCACCCAGTCCTACGGTGGCCGGGCCCTCGATGCCTCCCTGCTGCTCCTGTCCCTGATCGGCTTCCTGCCGCCGGACGACAAGCGCGTCATCCGCACCGTCAAAGCCGTCCAGCGCGATCTCACCGAGCACGGGCTGGTGCTGCGCTACTCCACCCGCGAGGAAGCCTGCGGCAACGTCGACGGGCTCGCCGGCCACGAGGGTGCCTTCCTGGCCTGCTCGTTCTGGCTGGCCGAGAGCCTCGCCGTCATCGGCCGCCACGCCGAAGCCCGCGCGCTGTTCGACCGGCTGCTCGCCCTGCGCAGCGATCTCGGGCTCCTCGCCGAGGAGTACGACCCCCTCGCCCGCCGCCAGCTCGGCAACTACCCGCAGGGGTTCTCCCACTGGAGCATGGCGGACGCGGCCGTCCGCCTCGCCGACTGCCCGCAGCCTCGGCTCACGGCACTGCCCGGGCCGCGTGCCGCCGCCGACCGGGCGCTTCCCGCCGCCGTGGTGGCGTAGTGGGCGGCAGCGAGGTGCGCAACACCGTCAGCCGGTCGAAGGTGCGAATCGCCGTCCAGGCCGCCAGCAGTACGGGAACCTCGGGGGCACCCGCGACACCGAGCGCCTCCAGAAGCGGATCACCGCCCTGGGAAGCGTGAACGCCCGCCTCCCGACGAGCATGGCGCGACTGTCAGTACCCCGTGGCACACTGCCCTGTTCGAACTACAACGGCCGTACCGGTATGACGAGTTGTGGCTGTTCACCGGATCGTGTGGCATCTGCCGCGACACGCCGACGCGGCCCCGCCGGGCCGCCTACGGTGGGACACCTGCCCACGCACTCACGTACGACTAACGATCACCAGTTTGATCGCAGCATCGCCATGCCCTGGACCGGCGGCGCTCCGCGCTCCGGTTCCCTCCCGCCCCGGAAGGAGACGTCCAATGCCGCACACGCTGGTTGTGGGAGTCCACCTGGTCCTGATCGAGAACGGCCGGGTACTGCTCGGACAGCGCACCAACACCACGTTCGCCGATCAGCACTGGCACGCTCCAGCCGGCCACCTCGAAGCGGAGGAGTCCGTCCTGGCCGGTATGGCCCGCGAGGCCGACGAGGAACTCGGCATTACCATCCGGGAGGAGGACCTCGACCTGGTTCACACCCTCCACCACCTCGACGCCGACGACGGTGCCGGACGCCTCCAGCTGTTCTTCGCCCCGCGCGCGTACACCGGCAAGATCACAAACCGCGAGCCGGACAAGTGCGCCGCGCTCCGCTTCTGGCCGCTGGACGGGCTTCCGGAGCCGATCGTCGGCTACACCGCCGACGCGCTCACGCACATCGCCGCCGGCCGCCCGCTGTCCGTCGTCGGATGGCCGGCGTGAGCACCCCGAGCCCCCCTGCGCTCCCGGCGGCCGGGACGCCCGTGGGAAGCGCGGAAACCCGCCTCGTGGTCGTTCGGGGGAACTCGGCGGCGGGCAAGTCGTCGGTAGCGGCGGGCATCCGGGACCGGTTCGGGCGGGGCCTGGCCGTGGTCGCGCAGGACAACCTCCGCCGGATCGTGCTGCGCGAGCGGGACCGGCCCGGCGGCGCGAACATCGGCCTGATCGACACGGTGGCACGGTACGCGCTGGGCGCCGGCTACCACGTCGTCATCGAAGGCATCCTGTACGCCGATCACTACGGCGAGATGCTCAGGCGCCTGGTGGGCGACCACCGCGGCGTCACCCGCTGCTATTACCTCGACATCCCGATCGCCGAGACGCTGGTCCGCCACGCCGCGAAGGCCGATCGCGAGTACCTGGCTGCTGTCACCGAGCGGGAACTGCGCGACTGGTACCGCGCGCACGACGTTCTTCCCGGCGGCATCGAGACCGTCATCGGCAGCGACAGCACTCTCCACGACACGGTCGACCGCATCATGCGCGAGACCACGCTCTCGGAGTTGCCCCCGCGCGACACCTAGAAGCAAGTCGCCCGACCGTCGCGTCCGCGCTATTGACCCCTCCCACTTCAACCAGGAGCCCCTTATGCACGAGACAAGCAGGCTGTCGGTCTGCGTCATCGCCCACGACCTGACGACCGACCGGATCGCCACCGTTCACTACGCCCAGCGCAGTTGGACCCCGGGCCCCGCGTGGACGATCCCCGGTGGGAAGGTCGACCCGGGGGAGGAGATCTCAGTCGCTGCCGCCCGGGAGCTGCGTGAGGAAGCCGGGCTCATCGCCCGGCCGTGCGACCTGCGTCTGGTGCACACCATCCAGGCCAAGGAGGGCTGGGACGGGCGCGGCGGGTTCGTGCTGTTCGTCTTCGCCACCAGCGAGTTCACGGGCGAGCTGGTCAACGTCGAGCCGGACAAGCACCTGGAGGTGCGCTGGCACCCCGCCGCCGCCGTCCTGCCCAGCCCGATGTTCCCGACCTCCAAGGCCGCGGTGGAGGCATACCTGGCCGGCGGGCCCGCGTTCTCCACCCACGGATTCGACCCCGCCTCCGGCGGGCGGCAGCTCGTCGAGACGTGACCGGCGCCCGGTCGGCACCGTGCCGGGTGAGTGCGCTCACCCGGCACGGTGCCGACCCTGGCCGGTCCGTATCGGCTGCCCCACGGCTACGCCGAACCCTGACGGTATTGGCGCCCTACCACCACGTTCCCCCCTCTGCGAAAGGGAGTATGTGACCAGCGCACCCAAGACCTCGACGAACCCGGTGCCGGACAGCGAGCAGCTGCTGTTCGGTGGGCCGATGCGCTACGACTACGGCTGGGCCAAGCACGAGATGGCCAGCGGCAAGGTAACGTTCTGGGCGGTCGCGCGGCAGATGCCGCACTTCCTGCGCCTGGCCGCAGGGATGGCGTGGCAGGCTGATCGCGCGGCGCTGGTGACCCTGGTCGGCGCCGAGGTGCTGCGCGGCCTGGCCGCGGCCTTCGCGCTGATCGCGACCAACCATGCTCTGGCCGCGCTGCTCGCCCCCGGCCAGGTGGCCGACGTGCTGCGGGCCGCTGTGCCGGCGGTCGTGGCGGTCGGGGTGATCGCGGGCCTGTCCTCGGTGCTGTCCGCGGCCTCGGGCTGGGCCGGCGGGCGGCTGGAACCGGCGGTCTTCCGGCGGGCCACCATCGAGTTCCTGGGAATCGTCGGCCGCTCCGAGCTGGAGGCGATCGAGGACCCGGCGTTCCTCGCTGAGGTGGACAGTGCCCGCTGGGGCGCGATGTCGCTGCAGAGCATCATCGGCCAGGCCACCTCCGTCCTCACCGCCACGTTCGGCCTCGTCTCCGCCGCCGGCGTCCTGTCCGTCCTTCACCCCGCGCTGCTGCCGATGCTGCTGCTGATCACCGCCCCGCGCGGCTGGGGAGCCGTCCGCACCGCGCGGCGCCACTACGCCTCCACGCGGGCCTGGCTTCAGCACTCCCGGGCCAGCACGGCGCTGGCGGACATGCTGATCCGCCCGTACTCCGCGGCCGAGCTGCGGGTGCACGCGTGCGGGCCGTTCATCCTCCACCACTACGAGCAGATGGCCCGTGCCGCCGAGCAGGAGCAGGCCCGCCTCGCCGGGGCGAGGGCCCGTACCGACCTGCTCTCCGCGACGCTGGCCGGCGCCGCCACTGTCGGCGCCTTCCTCCTCCTGGGCTCGCTCGTCATGAGCGGTGCGATCCCGCTCGCCGCCGCCGGCACCGCCGTGGTGGCCATCCGCACCGGCTCGGCCAGCATCGGCGGCCTCGTCTCCCAGATCAACCGGCTCTATGAGGAGTCGCTGTTCGTCCGCGACCTCGACCAGCTGCGCCGCGAGGGCCACCGCCGGGCCATCCCCACCGGCGGCACGCCGCTGCCCGAGCGCCCCGAAGCGATCACCGTCGAGGATGTCTCCTTCACCTACGACGGCCGCGACACTCCCGCGCTGGACAAGGTCAGCCTCACGATCCCCCGGGGCAAGGTCGTCGCCCTGGTGGGAGCCAACGGTTCGGGCAAGTCCACACTGGCCAACATCCTGTGCGGGGTCTACCAGCCGCACCAGGGGCGGGTCCGGTGGGACAGCATCGACACCGCGACCGCCGACCGCGACCAGCTCTTCAGCAGCGTCGCCCTGCTCGCGCAGAACTTCCAGCGCTGGTCCTTCACCTTGCGCGCGAACCTGCTCCTCGGCCGCCCCGAAGTCGCCTGCGACCAGCGGCAGCTGGAGACCGCCGCCGACTACGCCGACCTCCACCCGGTGATCGAAGAGCTGCCCCGCAGCTGGGACACCCTCAT
Source organism: Kitasatospora sp. NPDC127116 (assembly GCF_042677365.1). Classification (NCBI taxonomy): domain Bacteria; kingdom Bacillati; phylum Actinomycetota; class Actinomycetes; order Kitasatosporales; family Streptomycetaceae; genus Kitasatospora; species Kitasatospora sp. NPDC127116. The sequence goes on along the minus strand of NZ_JBHXTL010000003.1, from coordinate 75,442 downwards.
CGCCAAGGGCTTCGAAGGCGGCGTCGGCCTCTCGGGCGGCCAGTGGCAGAAGGTCGCCCTCGCCCGCACCCACCTGCGCCTGACTACGCCCGACGCCCACGGCCGGCTTCCCGCCCTCGTGGTGGTCGATGAGCCGACGTCCGCGATGGACCCGGAAACCGAAGTCGAGGCGTTCGAGCAGATCCGCCAGCTCACCGCCCTCGGCGTCACCGTCGTCCTCATCACCCACCGCCTCGGCGCCACCGCCAAGGCCGACCGCATCTTCGTCCTCGACCACGGCCGTCTCATCGAACAGGGGAGTCACTCCGAGCTGATGGCCCAGGAACCGGCCACGCGCTACCGCGAGTCCTACCTCCTCCAGGCCGCCCAGTACGACCTCGGCGACCGCCTGCCCCACCAGACCACCGCCAGCGCCTGACACGCTCGCGGTAGTCCCCTATCCGAGCCGATCCGACCAGCAGGGAGACCCCAGTGAGTGCACCGACCCCGCCCGAGACGCCGCAGCCATCAGTCCCCGCCACCTCGTGGGACGACCTGCTGGCCCGCGGTACCGAGCACATCCAGCGCGCCTTCCGCGAACTCACCGCCGCCACCAGCGACTACGCCGGGCACAGCCCCGACCTGATCTGGGGCAACCTGCAGACTCCCGAGTACGCACAGGAGGTCCTGCGCATGGTGGCCAACCTGCACCAGCTCCCCGACGACTCCAAGGCCGGCGCAGCCGAACGCATCGCCCGCGCCCGCTACCTCGGGCAGGACGGCCGGACCTACCACGTGCTGCTCGGGGAGCAGGCTCTGATGACCGGCATCGGCGGTCCTGCGGTGCTGCGCGCCCAGCTGGAGCACCTGCTGGCCGCCCTCGACACGCCGGGCCTGCGCCTCGGGATCATCCCGGCCCGAGCCCGCCTGCACGTCTACCCCGGGGACGGCTTCGGCATCCACGACGGCACCCGGGTGGAGGTGGAGGGCTATCGCGGCTGCGAGACCATCACCGATCCGAAGCGCGTCGGCCTCTTCCACCGGGCGTTCAGGCTGCTTCAGGAGTCCGCCGTCTACGAGCAGGACGCCCGCGCCCTGATCACCGAGGCTCTGCGCGGCTGGTGATCGCCGCTTGGCCTTGGCCGTTGAGGGGCCTCGACCTGCCGACCCGCCGGCCTAACCGCGCCGCGGCACTGACATCCGCCCGAACCTGTCCAGATCAGACCGGAGTTCTTTATGCAGACCAATCCCGGTGCCGCTTCTCGTATGGCCATGGTGGGCGGCTCCACTGTCCGTATCGGCGAACTCGCAGGGCTCGGTCGCCCCAGCGAGGACAGGGTGGTCACCACCGACCGTGCCGTGATCGTCCTGGACGGTGTCTCCACCGTCACCGACGACCATCCCCGCGGCGGCTGGTACGCCGACACCCTGGGCTCGTCCATCGCCGAACTCCTCACCCGAGAAACCGACATGGACCTGCGCCAGGTGCTCGCCACCGCGATCGGCACCGTGGCCGACAACCATGCCCTCGTCCCCGGCACGTCCCCGGCCTCCACCGTGGCGATCGTGCGCCGGCGGGCAAACCAGATCGAGGCGGCGGTCCTCGGCGACAGCCCCGTCATCGTCATCGGCCGCGACGGCTCGGTGCACCCGCTCCGCGACGACCGGCTCGCCGTGCTCGTGGACGCTCAACCCCAGGCCCGCGAGTACCACGACCTCCTGCGCGCCGGCCACGGCTTCGGCGAACGCCACCGCCACATCCTCAAGGAGCTGCGCGGATTCCAAGGCGGCGTGGTCAACCGCCCCGGCGGGTACTGGATCGCCGAGGGCGTGCCCGCGGCGGGCCTCAACGCGATCACCGCGTCCTGGCCGGCCGCCGACCTTGCCGAGATCGTGATCGCCACCGACGGCATCTCCGCCGGCGTCGAGGAGTACGAGCTGTACTCGTGGCAGGAACTCGCCCACGCGTGCCGGGAGGACGGGCCGCACGCGGTCGCCGACGCCATCGACCTCGCCGAGCGCGAGGACCCCTCCGGGAAGCTCTGGCCCCGCTACAAGGTCGCCGACGACAAGACGCTCGTCTGGTGGCCGCTGCACCGCCCCACCGGCGGCGGCCGGTAGCGTCCGAGCATCAGCGGCCAACCCCCGAAGGATGAACATGAGTTGGACCACCGACCCGGTACGTGAGGCGGCCTGGGCTGCCTGTGTGGAGATGCGAGCCCGCCCGCCGATCGCCACCGCCCGCGCCGGCGGCGCCGACCGGATCGGCCGCGACGCGGCGGTGCTCGCCGAGCGCCTGGACGCCGTGCTCGCCGCCGACCCCGAGCCCCTGCTCACCCGCGCGGTGACGCAGGCGCTGGAGCAGCTCGCCCCGGTGCGCGCCCTGGCCGAGCAGTTCGAGCAGCGGTGTCGGCAGCTTCCCGCCACGCACGCCGTCGGCCGGATCGCCGATCAGTGGCCGGCCAACGCCGAACTCGCCGCTGCCTTCCATGCCTGCACCTCCGCCCTGCTCACGGCCTACCAGACGCTGGACGCGGCGGCCCGCACCGCACCCGCGACTGGGTGGACCACGCTCAGCACCCAGGCCCTCCACCACGGGCCGCGCCTGACGCTGCACCGCGACCAGATCCTGCGCCCGGACGGCCAACACGACATCTACGACCACATCGACGTACGCGACGGCGTGCGCGTCGTCGCGCTCAACGACAGCAGCGAGGTCGCGCTCGTCGAAGACGCCTTCTACCTTCACGGCCGCCTCGTCCACCTGCCCGGCGGCGGTATCGAGCGCGGGGAGGCGGTCGAAGCCGCCGCCGGGCGCGAGCTGGAGGAGGAGACCGGCTGGCGCGCCACCGCGTGTCGGGTGATCGCCCAGATCCACCCGCTGCCCAGCTCCACCCGCGCCCGCACCCACCTCGTCCTCGCACCGGCCTCGAACCCGGTGAACCGCGCCGCGATCCGACCGAGGCCGGGATGACCGCCCACTGGGCGCCCCTAGAGCAAGCGCTCGCCATGGTCGAGCACGGCGTGATCCGCGAAGCCGGCAGCGTCGCCGCCCTCCTACACACCGCCCGCCTCCTCGACCAAGAGCAAAACCCACAGCCGCGCACCGCCTGAGCCGCACAGCCCGCCAACCACCCACCAACCACCCGCCAACCAGGGCGACTTCCCCCTGGCCACCACCGCTCACCCTCTACCCCGGCGGACTGGCCGCGCCCCGGCCCCGTGCCGTCGCCGGCGCTGCTGCCCGTCTTCCATCCTCAAGGAGGCTCTTCCGTGATCCGCGTTGCGAACCTCAACGCCTACAAACTGCACCCCCGCGACGTCGCCACCCAGGGGTGGGAGGCCCGGGTCACCGCGATCCGCGAAGTCGGCCCGGACGTCCTGTGTCTTCAGGAAGTCCTCGTCGACGAGGACGCACCCGAGGACGCCAGCGAGGACGGCATCGTCGACGAAGCGAAGAGGCTTCGCCGCTGGGACTCACAAGCCGCTGCCGTCATCGCGCGCCTGGCCCAGGACTGCGGCCTCAGCGCCACTACGATCCGACCGGGCGACAGCGCCGGCCCGGTCGCGATGGCCCGAAACGCCCACCGCCCCTGGTACACGGCCGTCCTGTGGAACCCCACTACGGTCACCCCGGTGCCCGGCGGATTCCGACCGTACGGGTCGCCCGACTACTGGCACGGCTGTACCACGATCCAGCTCGACATCGGCGCACAGAGCCCACTGCTCGTCGTCAGCTACCACGGCGACCCATTCCGGCCCGACTTCCGGGCCAACGAGGCGCGGCGACTCAAGGGCGCCTTCCGCCGTACCGGCGGCGCCAAGCCCGGCATCGTTCTCGGCGACTTCAACTCGATCTCCGCCGCCACCGTCACCGTCGACCGCGTGGAACGGCTCTACGACGAAGAGCCCTACCGCGACCAGGACCACGACGACCTCGAGTACCAGTGTGTCCCCGAGACGATCGGCGACACCAACCTCGCCGACCGCCGGCCCACCGCCATGCTGCTGCGCCGCGGCTTCATGGTCGACGCCGCAGCGCACGTCGGCGCGCCGTGGCAGCCGACGGTGGGTCACTGGGCAGACGGCCAGGGCGACCCGGATCCGTGGGGGCGGCGCCGGATCGATCTCGCCATGGCGACCCGGCCCGTGGCTCCGGCGCTGGTCGGCTACCGCACCCATCGGAGCCCGGCCGCCGAGGCGGCCTCCGATCACCTGCTGGTCGTGGTCGACATAGACCCGTCCAGGATTCACTACGAGGCCGAGGGGGGCTTAACCGTGCGCAAGTTCATGACACCCGGCAGGCAGTGGGGTCGCCCGGACGGGCCGGACGAGGACTGGATCCGACCGCATGTCCTGTGGCTGCCGCAGGACCAGCCGCAGGTCTGCGCCTACTTCGCCAAGTTGCGGGAGATTACCTCCCAGTACCCGGACGTGATCTCCTCGATCGCCGAGGAAGACCTCCACATGACCTTCCAGAAGATCAACCCGCAGGTCGCCGCCGGCTCGCGCGTCGACGACGCGATGCTCAAAGCTGCGGCAGTCGCGGTCCAGCGTGAACTGGAGGCTCTGGAACCGTTCACCGTCGAGATCGGTCCGGCGCGGGCGTCGGGCTCCGCCGGGATCGTCGAGATCTGGCCGGAGCAGGGACCGGCGGAGCTCTACCAGCGCGTACGCGCCGGGCTGACCACGGCCGGCCTTGGCCTCCCTCCTGCGGAGGAATTCTTCTGGTGCCACATGTCCTGCGGCTACGGCGTGCAGGACACCGACACCCCGAAGCTGGCCGCCCGATCCGACCGACTCGCTTCCGACCTTGGCCGCCGAGTCCGGCCGGGCATCCGCACCAGCGCCACCATCTCCAGTGTGTGGCTGGCTTGGGAGCGCCAGGTCCCCGACCGAAACACCTACACGTTCGAGCGCGTCCACCAGCTGCACCTCGGCCAGTCCCGCCAGCCGCAGCCGGCCACACCGAACGGCGCCGACACCTACGCGACGGAGAAGTGATCGTGGAGAAGTTCGTTCCCCAGTTCCAGGGCTCGTCGTGGCCTGACGGCGCCCGCGTTCTGCACGTGTACGCGGTCCCGGACCTGCGGGTCGACCTCCCGTTGGCGCGGCTGGTCGGCGAGTGCCACAAGGCGATGCTGCCCTTCCCGATCACTCCGATCGGCGACGGCACGCTGCACTGCACGCTGGAGATGGTGGCCGACACCACCGCGGACAAGATCACGGCCGAGGAACGCGACGTTCTTCTCCGCGCCCTGCGCAAGCACCTCGATACCGCCAGCCCGTTGGAGATCACAGCCGGCTCCCCGGTGGCCAACCGCGCCGGCGCATTCCTGGACCTGTCGCCGGACGACGGGCTGGTCGACCTGCGAGAGCGCGTCCGCGCGGCCATCCGTGAGGTCCGCGGGCCGGGCGCGCTGCTTCACGACGGTGGTCGGCCGCACATCTCGCTTGGCTACGCCTGGGCCACGGCGTCCTCGGACGAGTTGCAGACCGCGCTGCGGCGGATCTCGCCCAGCCACGCCCCTGTCCGCGTCACCGGAGTGCAGCTGCTCGACGTGCAGTTCCAGCGGCGCCCCCGGCCCAACAGGGAGACGGCGTGGGAGCTGTCGTGGGAGCCGGTGGCCGAACTGCCGTTCGCCAACGCAGCGTGAACGTCTCCGGTGCCCCGTGTGCTGCGCGGGGCACCGGCAACGTACCGTGACCCAACCTCCGATTCGCCGTCAGCTATCCTCGCGCCACGGCGGACAGCCCCGAAACATGGTGGCCCTATCCGATCGAGCCTAAGGTAGGACGGCGTGACCTGGAGTTTCACCACGAGCCACATCGGCCACGACGGTGCCGGCAACCTGACGATGGAGGTATGCCACCATCGCGCGGACTACGGCAACCGGTTCGGCGGGGTGTTCTGGTCCGCCACCCCACCGCTGCCGGACGGGACGCCCGAGCTGGACGTGTGCTGCCCGCTGTGCATGACGGACCGCGGCCTGACCGTCTCCGGAGTCTGGGGCGGCCCTGCCCAGCTGACCTGCGTGTGCGGACACTCCTGGACACCCCGGCTACCCGGCCTATCCCCCGAGGACGTGCTGCGGAAGCTCGTGCGCCTGGCCCGCACCTCCAGTCCCGGTCCCGGTATGCCGTTGTGGCGGATGCGGGCCGACCACGACGCCGAGCCGCCCACGCCGCTCCAGGAGGCCGTCCGCCCGCACATCGTCGACGCCTCCCGCGCCCTCAACCGGTTGGAGTGGCAGTTCAGCGACCGCGAGTGCTCCGTGGCTTCCGACCTGCTGACGCGAGCCGGCTGCCGCGTGTACTGGAGCCCGGAGGCTCTGGCGGCCCTGGCAAAGCAGAAGCGGACCGACGAGGACCAACTCACCTGGGTTCATGAAAACCTCCAGGCGCTGGAGGACCACGGCAGGACGACCCGCGGCCGTCTCGGGCAGTTCCTATCGGACTGCGCCGCCGCACTACGGCCGGCCGCCCTTCTGACCGTGGACGACCTGGAGCCCGGGAAGACGTGGTCCGGCGTGCCGCCCGTACTGGAGGACGCCCAAGGGGCGCTCGGCAGCGTCCACGTCGTACTGACCGCGGGCGCCACAGGCGACGTCGATTACTGACGCCGGCAGCACGACCTACCGCAACCGCCCCCGGCCGCATGAGGTGCCCGGTCGGTCCCGGGCGGCCCACAGCCTAGGATCGGCGCATGGTCAGCGACAGCGCGCGGCGGTGGGACGATGCCCGGGCCACAGCCCGCGAGTTCCAGCGATTTGATCACAACGTCCGAGACGTCCTCGCCCTGATCTACTACCTGATCACGGCTCAGGACGACTGCAACGCGGACCAAGTCCCGCTCCGGTCCGTGCGCTACCGCCTGTCCAATTCACAGCGCCTGCATCAAGAACTGCACGACCTGCTGCCCGGCCCGGCACGCGAGGAGGACTGGGTCAGGCCGGTCGAGAAGGGCATGGCCGACCTGACCCAGGCACGGCTGGCCGAACACGGCCAGGACTACGGCCCGTTCACCGGCCCGCCACCCGTGGAAGGGACAATCTGGAGGCTCTGGCACGCGCTGAACGCCCAGCACGGCGTGCCGCTGGAGGACACCCTGCCGTCCGACATGATCACCGACGACGCGTACGGCCGGTACCAGTCAAGCGGGATGACCGTCTTCGAGTACGCGGTACGCGAGCTGACCAGACAGGTCGACCAGCTTCTCCTGCCGGCCAGCGGAGCGTTAAGCCTGCGGGCTCACGTCAAGGTCACTGGCGGCATCCACGCCGGACGGACTGGCCGCCTCCGTGCAGTCGAGTGGGGCACCGACGACGGGCAGCGCACCTGCACCGACACACCCGCCGTCTACCGGATCGACTTCGACGATCGCCACGAGAGTGCCGACGTCGCCCCCGGCGACCTTGAGAGGCTGCCCGAGTGGGACCGCCGGTTCGTCGTCGTCCACGCGGGCGAGCCGCTGCCCACCGAGTGGGCTGCCTCGGTGCTGCTGGCCACTGCCGGCCCGTCGCCGGACTGGCACGACGCCGTGGAGCACCTTCGGCAGTGGCAGGGCGACGGACGGATGGTCGTCCTCCTGTCCCAGCCGCGCAACGGCCAGGCGCCGAGCCCCGAGGAACAGCAGTGGGTCGATGAAGCCGCCGCCTGGGCTGACGAGATCATCGCCCTCGCGCCCAACGACCATTGCTCCCCGCCTCTGCTCACGCTCGGCCAGCCGGCCGACGCCCTCCACCATGCTGCGCGCCTGACCCTCGTCGCCGCGCCCGGGCACGCCCCGGCCCCCGAAGGCGAGCCCTCCTGGGCCGGAACCCACCGCGTCGCCGTCGCGCCCACGATCGCCGAGGCGGTCGAGGCCGCGCTTAGCCGGATCGGCCGAGGACACCGACGGACCGGCGGCAATCGGCAGGTGCCGCTGCTCGTCACTCGCTCTACTGCGTTTTTCGGCTGGTACGAGGAGCAGCTGACGACCCGCACGGTGCTGGAGGAGGCCCGAGTGGAGTGGGTCTGCCGCGAGGAGGATGCCGGTGAGCCGATCTCCTGGTGGATCCTGCGCGCCCGCCTCCGGCACCGGGACCGGTCTCGCAGCGAGGAGACCGTGCTCGCGCACCCGGGCCTGCTGAGCGTGGTCGTCTACCACCCGCGGGAGCCGTGGACGGACACCGAGGTCGTCCTCCTCCCCAGTGCCGCCGCCGCACGGGGGAAAACGCGCGAGTTCCTGCGCCTTCCCACCGTCGTCAACAACGTGCGCGCCGGCGGAGGCAACACCGACCGCGCCTGGTCGCTCCTCGTGGAAGGGCTCAACCTGTTCCTCGACTCCGATCGCCTGCGCGGAAGCGCGTTTCGCAACGACAGCCAGCTCACCTCGGCCCGCCGCAGTGTCGTCCGGGTGGCTTTGACCGACCGGGAGTTCGACGATCTCCAGGACCGACTGGAGCTGGGCTCGGCCGGCGGGCCGGAGGTGTACCGGGTGGCTGATCTCATGGCGAACCCGGTCTGTGACTGGGCCACCCTGGGCGCCATCACCACCGCCGTGCAGCCCAACCCGCCGACCGCGTCCCTTGACCCGTGGGCCGCACGTCAGAGGGTGCTGCAGTGGCGCGAGGCTGCTCGCCGGGCCGCTACCCTCACCACCCCCCACCAGGAGGGGCCGGACGATGCTGCGGACTCTGCCGCCGTCCGGGACGTCATCGCCATGATCCTCTATGCCCTCCACCTGCGCGAACGACAGCCAGTTGACGATGTGTCGTGGTGGACCGTGCTGTTCCACCTCCAGGACGACCAGCACGTCATCGACCTCGTGGAGCAAACGCTCCAGGACAGCGGCCACGACGTGATCCCACGGCTCAGCTTCAGGTCACCCGACCAGAGGAAAGCCGACCCCATCGCCCGGCGGTGGGAACGGCTGAACCGCACACGGAACACCAGCCACCCGCAGGACCCGCTCGCAGCCGGACCACACGACGGCCCCGACCACAGGCCCGATTCCCGACCCGACATACAGGGCAGCCGCAGCGGCAGCCGACCCAACACGATCATCAGGGCATGCATCCCTCGTGCCGCCGCCGCCGTCCACACCGTCCTGGAGGGCGGTTTCACCGAACATCAGCGCATCCGCGTCACGGCCGGCCCGTACGAGGGCCGCCCTGGCTTCGTCCTGCGCCCCGCCTGGAGGCTGGACCCCGAGACCTGGCAAATCGAGGTGCCCCCCACCACATACATCGTCGACCTCGACGGTCTCGACGCCGCGGTGGAGATCGGCTCCGGCCAGCTCGCCGGCCACACGGACGGGCACAGTCGGCCCGGCTCCCCACCTGCCACCACGAACGACCAGGCTGGCGACCAGACGGAGCGATAGGGTCAGCTTCGGCGTTGGCCCCAACGTGGCCCGCCGGACGCCGCTCTCCGGAGTCGCCAGCTCCCAGGAGCTCGGCCGGACATCACGGCGCCGCCGAAGGGTACGGGAGGGAAACTCGGTGAACGATCTGATGAATCAGCTGCCCCGTCCGCTGGTTGAGCGGATGGGCCGGATGAGCGGCATGGCGCTGCGCGGCATCATCGCGCTGGTCGACGAGGAGCCGGACACGTTCGCCGCCCTGGTGGACCGGATCGGCACCTGGGACGACGATCCGGGACGCACACCGTACCCATCGCCCCGCTACAAGTTCGCGGTCACCGAGGCCCTGCGCGTCGTCAACAACGGCTTCACGGCTATCGAACAGCACGGCCCCCTCCTCAACGAGGCAGTGGCGGAAGGCGCTCGGCCCCTGATCGAGTCGTTCGCGCCTGCCGAGTTCCGCGACGCCGCCCTGCAGAAGCTGGCGACCTTCCCTCCCGGCACGGAGCCCATGGACCTCTCCGGCGGAGAGGAAGTCGGCCCCGTGGACTACGTCATCGCCGCGGCAGCGGCGGCGTGGATCGCTCGCGGCGCGGGCGGGCGCGTAGCGATGCTGCAGAACCTGCGGCTGGCCCTGTTGAAGGAGGTACGCCGCGCGGAGAGCGTAGCCACCGGCGCACCAGAGCGCGAGCAGGTCAACGACGTCAGCGACGCGGACGCGCTCGCCCTGCTCGCAGACCTGTATGACGAGGACTACGTCCGGCTGATCCCCGGCCCCCGTGACCGCGGTCCCTGGGAGTGGGACATGCTGGCCCTCCTCAAGGCACACCTGCTGGAGACCCCCGCCGACGCCACCACGCCCGAACAAGCCCAGGCTCTCAAGGCCAAGCTCGTGACCCTTCTGCAGGCCGCCGTGGCCACGGTCAAGAAGCCGAAGGCGCCCATGGTGCGCCCGGTCGGCAAGCGGGTCCAGCCCAAGCGCCAGCCGAAGAAGAAGCGAAACGGCAAGTAGTCGGCGAGCTCAGGATTAGCCGGATGCCGAGGGCAGGTCTTCTGCCCGACCCGGCAGGGCCCGTCTCGCTGGACCCCGGGCGGGCAGCAGAAATTCCGTTGCCCGCCCGGGCTGGCTAACGATTCCATGGCCACATGGAGACGACAACTCCCTTGGCTGTCAGCAGCTTTCACCGTGACGGCTACTGCGTTGTGCCCGATGTCCTCACCGCCGAGCAGGTGGACCGCTGGCGTTCGGCGCTCGCGCAGCACGTTGCGGCCCAGCCGCCCGAGCCCGGCCGCACCGGCCCGTACTTCCTGTGGCCGACCCTCGCCGATCACGCCGACCTGCGTGCCCTCTACGAGGAGAGCGGCATCGGGGACGCCGTCCGCGCGTTTCTGCGGTCCGACCTCACCTTGCCTGCCCCGGAGGTCGCGCAGTTGGCGCTCACCCTGCCGCCGCACCTGCACCACCCCGGTGCTCCTCACATCGACGGCCTCACCCCCACCGAGGACGACGGCCGCCCCGGCACGTTCACCGTCCTGGCCGGCCTCCTACTCACTGACCAGCGCGAGATCGACCGAGGCAACCTCTGGGTCTGGCCAGGCACGCACCTGAGCACGGCAGCGTGGCTGCGCCACCACGGCGCGGACGCGCTGCGCGACGCGACGCCCTACCCGCCCGTGGAGCTGCCCACCCCGCTCCAGGTGACCGGCACGGCCGGAAGCCTGGTCCTCGTCCACTACCTGCTCGCCCACAACATCGGCGGGCACTTCGGTACCGCCGCCGACGAACGCCGCGAGACCGTGTACTTCCGGCTGCGCGCCGTCGGCCACCGCGAACGCTGGCGCGAGGTTGTGACGGACCCGCTGTTGGAGTTCGCGCTTCCGGACCAGACGGGAGGCTCCGTCACGGACGACGGGCGATGATCACCTCCGTGCGGATCGTCTGCTCAAAGGTGCCCGCCGGGTCGAAGGCCAGCAGGGCCTCGCGCACGTCGCTCAGGAACGCCTTCGTGTCCGGGCCGAGTTGGCGCGGGCTGCTGTAGCTGTAGGAGAGCTGCAGGCCGGCCACCTCGTCCGCGGTTCGGGCGATCGTCCGGTCCCAGTACGCGGTCTCGATCCGGGAGAACGGGGAACGGGCCAGCACGTCCTGGTGGCGCTCGGCCGGGTGGGTGTAGGTACCGCGCCCGGCCCGGCGCTCCGGGCCGAGGTACCGGACCCGGACTTCCCTGATCGTGTCCGACCAAGGCGGCGGGGCAATGTCGCCCGGTGCTCCGCCGGAGGCCAGCACGATCGCGCCTCCGTCGTCGATGAGGGCATCCAGGTCCTGGGCGACGGCTGCGCGGTCCATCCAGTGGAAGGCGGCTCCTACGGTCACCACCCGGAGCGGCGGCAGGTCCATGCCGGCCAGTTGTGCCGCCTCGCCCAGGCGCCATTCGATGTTGGTCACGCTGTCCGCGGCGGCAAGCGCTCGGGCCTCGGCGAGCATGCCCGGCTGCGGATCGACGGCGATCACCGAGTTCACCATTCGGGCCAGCGGAAGGGCCACCGCTCCAGTGCCGGTGCCCAGGTCCAGTGCGCACCCGGTCCCGTCGAGGCCGAGGCGCTCTGCGACATGGATGAACATCCGCTCGTCGTAGCCTGGCCGGTAGGCCGCGTAGTACGGCGCGCTGCCGTCGAACAGCTCCGCCGGCTCATTGAAGCCTCGCCATCTTCGAACGTGCTGGTCGGAGGGGCTGGCGTGACGGCTCTCTGGGGTGCTCGTGCTGGTCGTGGGCGGGAGTCTGGGGTCTTGATCGTCTGACGGGGCGGGCTGGGGCGGTTTCGCCCGTTTCTCCCCGTCGTCGGCCCGGTGCCGCCTACGATCCCGTTCATGATGGAGTCCGAGATCGCGGAACGTATCGCGGCGCGACGCGCGGAGCTGGACGAACTGGAAGTCCAGCTGGTCAAGCAGCTCGACCAGGTGCGGGCCGAGCGGGACGAACTCGCCGTCGCGGAACGGGTCTGGCAGCGGATGGCCGAGCAGCTCGCTGTGGAACAGGCGGTGGCCGCACCGGCTGCAGCGCAGGTCGCGGGCCACGCGGTGCTGTTGGTTCCGCACCGTGGGCCCGGCGTGGACGCGGACGCGCTGCCGCCGGACTATCAGCGCATCCTGGCCATCGTGCGAGGTGCGGGCGGGGCGGTGTCGACCAAGCAGGTCGGCGAGGAGCTGGGGCTGGAGGTGGCGGTGCGGGGCAAGCTGGAGCCGCTGCGGGGGAAGCTGTCCAAGCTCGCCGGGCGGGGCTGGCTGCGCAAACTCCCCGACGGCAAGTTCACCACGCGTCTGTGACCTGCGGCGCCGCAAACTCGGGGGCGTAACCGGGCTGCCCCCGGCGGCCGTTGAGATTGTGTGACCAAAACCAACGCGTCCGCCGAGGGCGTCTCCCTTGTCTACCAGTGCCGCCTGGACCTGTCCACGAGAACCATCACAAACCTCGCCGATCTGCTGCGATCCCGCCTGAAGGCGATCCGTTCCCCGTTCAGGTCGCTGCCGCCGGGCCGGATCGCGGTGCTCGTGCTCGCGATGCTGCGGCACGACCAGCGCCTCCTCGACCTGGCCGGCGGCAACGGCGTGCCCGAATCCACTCTGCGGCGTTGGCGCGACGAGATGATCGACCTGCTCGCCGCGAGAGCCCCGCGCCTGGACCGGGCCCTTCGCGCGATAGCCCGGCGGGGCGGAGAAGTCGTGCTCATCGACGGCACCCTCGTCCCCACCCAGCGTCGCACCGGAAAGGCGAACCGGCCCAACTACTCCGGCAAGCACCACCGCCACGGCCTGCACTTCCTCGCCCTGACCGACGAGAAGGGCAAGCTGATCTGGATCTCCGCCGCCCGCCCCGGCCGCACCCACGACGCCACCGCCGCCCGCCGCGACAAGATCGTCGAACACCTGAAGGCAGCCGGCCTCGGAGCGCTCGCCGACCTGGGCTTCGTCGGCGTGGACAAACCCGAGAACCCCGATGACCAGGTCATCGTCACCGGCTACAAGGCCACCCGCGCCCGCAAGCTCACCACCGGCCAGAAGCAGGCCAACCGGATCCTGGCCGCCGCACGCGCCCCTGTCGAACACGGCTTCGCCCACCTGAAGAACTGGCGGATCCTCACCAAGCTCCGCACCGACCCCGACCGCGCCACCGCCCTCCTGCGCGCCCTGCTCGTCCTGACCAACCTCGAAGCCAGCCGCTGACAGCACGCTGACGGACGATCAAGACCCCAGACTCCCGCCCACGACCAGCACGAGCACCCCAGAGAGCCGTCACGCCAGCCCCTCCGACCAGCACGTTCGAAGATGGCGAGGCTTCATTACTCATCTCCGCCACGCAGTCATCCTGCCACCGCCGCCCAGGCCACATCGGTCGAGCTCCGCCCTTGGAACGAAGTAACGGCCGAAGCGCCCTTCTCCTGGAATCTACGCCGCATTCCGCGAGGTACGCGGGCGCAGGAAGTGGAGGAGGTCCGCGGTGATCACGCGGTAGCTGCCGCCGACTTCCACGACGGTGACCGGGTAGCGGCCCTCCCTGACCATGCGGTATCCGACCGTCCGGCCGAGCGAGAGGAGCTCGTTGGCCATTGAGAGCGGTATCGCCGGCGGGAGGGCAGCGAGAGCTTCCGGCGAGTACTTTCCCGACCGGGCAGTCCGGACTGCGTTCACGGCAACTTCCCTCCCAAGCGATGTTCTCTGTGCGAGAAACATCTATCACATCTGCCCTGGACGAAGAAGATATCTCATGTATTCTTCCCTTGTGACAGAATCCAAGGAGCAGTGGCCGGCTGCGCTCACGGCGCGGATCGCCCAAACAGTCAAGACGCACCGAGTCCAGCGCGGCATGACAACGAGCGACCTCTCGGCAGCGTGCGCGGCACGAGGCGTACCGATCGCCGCGAACACCATCACCAAGATCGAGAAGGGTCAGCGGGACTCGCTCAAGGTGGAGGAGGCCCTCGTTCTCGCCCACGCCCTCGATCTGCCACTCGTGGCGCTGCTCATCCCGTTGGAGAGCCAGACCGACGTCGATCTCCTACCCGAGGTGCCCCTGTCCGTCTGGGAGGCAGCGGCATGGGTCACTGGCGAGGACTACCTCGGCGAAGCGCCGCCGGCGGGGTCGGCACGAGCTGTACTCGCAGTCTTCCGCGAACACGACGTCGATGTCCGCACCGCGCTGATCTCCACCCGCGAAGCCCACAGCCGCCGCCTCCAGGCACGCCAGGTCCTCGGATCGGCCCGCTACGAGCAGCTGGCCCGGCAGGCGGACGAACTCGAGCGCATGGCCCACGAGGACTGCACCCGACTCAAGGCCGTCCGAGAGCAGATGCGAGCCGACGGACTCCAGCCGGCGCCCCTGCCCTCCGCACTCGACTTCGTCGACTCGGCGAGACCAGCACCGGCCGACAGCTAACCGTTCGCATCTACTTCAGCCAGCCCCGAGGATCACCGACATGCCCCGATCTTCCGCACACCCTCCGGCTCTCGCCCCGCGCCCGATCCCCACTACAGGGCATGCGGCATGAGCGGCCTTCAGCCTGTCGGTCGAACCGCCGCAGACCACGGGGACGACACCACACGCCCTTCGGCCGTCGATCTGCTCCACAGCGGCTGGTACACCGCGGAGGAGCTCGCGCCGCTCCTGAAGGTCGATCCGTCAACCCTTCGCCGCTGGCGCAACGCCAGGCCCCCGCAAGGGCCTCCCTTCGTGCGCCTCGCCAACCGGACCGTTGTCTACTCCATCCCCGACACGCAGGCATGGCTCCTGTCCCAACGAATAGTCCCCTCAGAATCGGAGGCCGCCTAGCTTGGCTGACACCCCCGTGATCGTCCCGATCGCAATCGACCTGACCGACGACATCGAGTTCCGAGCAGACCGCCGTCCCGACTTCCGATACCGCGCGCGCGTTCGTTGGTGGGATCCCAACGGCGGCGGGCGAAAGTCGTTGTCCAACTCCGTTGCCTCCGAGGATGAGGCGAAGGACTGGATCGACCGTCTGCGCAAGGCGGCCAAACGCGGAATCGTTCCGTCGCTCTCGAACGTGACGTTGGCGGACTACGGGGACGAGAACTGGGACTTGGCCATGCGCGGCCTGGAGCCGAAGACCCTCGACCCCTACCGCGCCGGCTGGAAGCTGCGTGTCGTCCCCACCATGGGCCACGTCCCGGTGGTGTCGATGACCAACGGGATCACCGACCGGGCCCTGAACACCTGGATCTCCGACGAGGTCGGCAAGTCCTCCGTCAAGAACACCCTTGCCCCCCTTGTCCGGATCATGGAGCAGGCCCGCCGCGACGGCCTCATCGACCTCAACCCCTGCCGGCTGACCGGCTGGCAGTCCCTGTACAAGCAGTACGAGGACGAGCTGGACAACCCGCGTGCCCTCGCTCTGCCCGACTGGGATACCCTCGAGGCCCTTGCCGAGGCGCTTGTGGCCCGCTCCCACGGCAACTACCGGATCTGGGGCGACGTCGTCCGCTTCGCCGCCTGCACCGGTGCGCGCATCGGTGAGGTCTCCGGGGTCCGGGTCCGGGACATCAACCGCTTCGACTGGACCTGGGAACTACTGCGACAGACCACACCGGGCCCCGGAGGGCTGACCGACAAGGGCACCAAGGGCAAGCGCAAGCGCACCGTCCCGATCATCGAAGAGATCCGCGACATGGTGACCTGGCGCCTCACCGTCGTCGGACACGACCCGATGGCACGGCTGTTCACCGGCCCTCGCGGTGGCCGCATCAGCACCGCCGTACTCCGTGACGCCACCCACTGGGACGAGGTCGTCACTGCGCTCGGATACCCCTGGCTTCGCCGCCACGGCCTGCGGCACACCGGTCTCACCTGGCTCGCCGACGCCGGCGTACGCCTGCACGTCCTGCAGAAAATCGCTGGTCACGGGCAAATCACCACGACCCAGCGCTATCTCCACCCGTCGCATGCTGACTACATCGAGGCCGGCAACAAGCTGAGCACCCACCTCAGCGGTGGCCGGGACACAGCCTCCGCGGTTCCGGATCCCAAGCCCGAGGCCCCTGTCCGCCGTCTCTACATCGTCCGCTGACCCGGTCCGCTGGGTCCTCCATCCGTGCTCACCGCGGCGCCAAGACGGAGGACCCGGCGTGCTAACCCGGGTGGGCGAGGTCACTCGCGCCGGAACCCCCGCTGTGGATCACGTTCTTCGCCGAACGGCTCGAACCAGTCATCCGGATTGAGGTTCACGGTTCCCAGCTTCTGACTGATCTCGCTATCGGCGTCCTCGACTCCGTCAAGACCGCGGTCGAACAGCAAGAGGACATCGTGGTCCTCGAACAGGAGGTCCAGGCATACCTCCCAGTCGAAGTCGTCCTCGCTGACCGGCAGCTCATGCACAAGATCCGTGATCTGGTTGGGGCGGTCACGCAGCAGCGTCTTGGCCTGCCGAATGGCCAAGTGCAGGGCCATCTCCTCGCCAGTGCACCCCGGGTAAGGCGTCTTCCCTGCATCGAGATCAGCACGGAGATCATCGAACGCGCGAGCCATGTGCTTGCGCCAGGAACGGTGGCGGTGGAACGTCAGCGGCGGCAGCTTCGCGAACAGGCCAGCAGCCCCAGGGGCCAGGGGCTCGTCGCCCAGTGCCACGACCTCCTCCCAAGCCTGCCGCGACAGGTCTTCCAGAGCTGCCCGCAGTACGGCGGCGGTGCGCGCGCTCAGCTGCCAGCTGTCCTCGCCAGCCTCCTCGTTCGGCTCTTCCTCCCTGCGCTCGGCACGCCCTCTCCCCAGCCGCTCTCTGACCTGTCGGCTGGCCTCCTCGGTGGCGGCGAGCGCAGTGTCGATCAGTCGCAATCGGTCGCTGAACTCGCGTCCCTGCAGCAGCGCACCCGCTCCCTCGAGAAGCTCTCCACCTTCGAGGACGAAGCTCGATCGGGGGATCACGATCGTTCCGCAGTCACCGGCGAGCCGGTCGGCGGCACTCGCCACCACGGCAGCCGCGACCAGTGGGTTGTCGTATGGCGCGGCCAGATCGAGATGCTCGATCACGAGGAAGTCCCCCACCGCCATCTCGACGGCGGCGTCGAACCTCTGGTTCGGGTCGCCGTCCCGGGTGAGCAGCTCGGAGGCGATTACGGCGAGCAGCGGACTCTCGTCATTGAGGCGGTCACGGAAGTTGCCGACCCCCCATGGTCGGCAACGACTGACGCCCAGTAGTCCGACCTGCCCACGACCAGCATCGGTTACAGTCACGCGCCAATGGTGAACGTCACCTGCGGCGGGATCCAGCAAACGGTGGGCGTGCTGGAACTCCAGCACGAGGCCAGACGGATCCGCCTGCCTTGACGCCCCGCCACGCTGCTCGGCCATTGCATCAGCTCCCTCAACATCCTTTGCCACCGCCTGCGTCGGAGGATACGGCCCCCGCATGGCCCACGGTCTCGCGATGGGGCACTGTTCACCCAACGTGACTACCCCGACCGGGGGCGACGACCTGGGATCCCAATCGCCCCGATCGACCGCCCTGCCCACATCCTGACGGAGTTTCCCTTGCTGAACGCTAGGGCCGTGCCGCGCCAGCGCCATCGGCCCCAACGATCACAGGCCCGGCTTTCGGTGACTCCTCCGCAGGCAGCGAGACGGGGCAACCGGGCAGAGCCGGCGCGCCCGGCCCACGCCACTGCGCCGTGCGCCTCGCGCCGGGCAGCAGGATTTGCGCTTCAGGACTTGTGATTCACATCACAGGGGAACATCGCCAACAGTACCCTTTCGGGGAATATCCGAGTCGCCGGTAGGGGCTCGCCGGATCAACGGCAGGCTGGGTTGACCGCCCCACTATCACCAGCCTCGGACATTTCCCGCCGCCAGCAGTCGCGATCCATCGGTGCGCACAGGAACCTTCAAGGGCTTGCGCGCCCGCCTCGCGACCCAGGGTCGACCACTCGCCTCGGACGCGCCCACTGGCCAGCCAATGCCCACAGCAATCGGTCGCAAGTCCCAGCCCTGCCACCGTGCTTCGCCTCCCTGACAGTGCGGCTTGCGCCCTCGCTCACCGTACACGGGCCGTCTGACATCTGGTCCAAGATCCCTATGACTGAAGGCACTTGATCATTTGTCAGAAATTTCCCAAGGTGCCTATGGTCCCTCCATCGCCCATCCGACGGCTCGCCTGATCTCGGCGGCGAAGAGCCTGCGCCGCCAGCTCCCGGTTGCCGTCACTTAGTTGTCGAGGAGGAGTGGCGCCTTGCCTTCGCTGCCCGGTTTCAGTGTGGTGGCTTCGCCGTGCGTCCTGGTACGGATTCGCGCCGACGCCGACGACGGAGAGGTGGCCGGGCTAGTGCCGGGCGCCCTCCCGGGTGAGGCCGTCCAGGTGAGCGTGCGCCAGGTGCTGGTGGCCGCGCACCTGATTGCTGACCTGCAGGTGCCGCATGTCGCCGTCGAAGCAGCGCTGCGGCGGTTCCTGACCGCTCTGGCCGTGCGCGTGACGGGGCTGGACGTGCCGGACGAATACGAGTGGCAGGACGTGCAGCAAGCCCTGCTGCTGGCCGGCCGCTTCGACGCTGCAGCAGTGGACGGCTACCTGGATCAGTTCCCGGGCCGGTTCGACCTCTACGCCCCGGCAAGGCCGTTCCTCCAGGACCCGCGCCTGGCTGCCGAGTGCACGAAGGCCGCGGCGCCGGGACGGTTGGCGATGACCCGCCCGTCGGGCAACACGCAGCCATGGCGCAGCCGGGTGCCACAGGAGGTTCCGGTGGCGTCGGCGGACGCCTTCGGGTGGCTGCTCGCGTGGCGGGATTACGGGCCGTGCGGGATGGCCGCCTTGCGCAGTCACGGTGGGCAGAGCACGAAGTCGTCGAAGGCGGGGCCCAACCGGCGGACGGTCTCGTACTTCCCGATGGGCGAGAGCCTGTTCACGTCGCTGGTGCTGGGGTGTCCGCCGCCGTCGCGGTGGCCGCAGCTGCCGGGTGAGGACCTGGCGCCGTGGGAGCGCGAGGAACTGCCGGATCCGCTGGCTCCCGTCGCGGCGTGCGGGCCGGTGTCGTTGCTGACGGACCGGGCGGCTCACTCCGTGCAGCTGGCGCCCGGGGTAGACGGTGCGGAGACGACTTCGTGCTGGATCGCCTGGGGTACGCGCACCGATCTGCCGGCGGCCGTCGATCCGTTCACCATGACGACGTCGGCGGGCAAGGCCCGGCTGGCGAACGCCGGCCGGTCGCTGCTGCGGGACTTCGACGCGCTCGCGCACGCGCAGGACGCGTCGGCGAGCGCCAAGGTGTCGAGCGTGCCGCCGGTCTGGCTGAGCACGTTCGCGGACCTGCCGCCGAAGGTCTTGAACGTCCTCTCGGACGTCCGGGTGCGGGTGCTGGGGTGCCAGCAGGCTGCACAGGCCGGCGGCATGGAGCACTGGTGGGCCGAGACTACCCCCGTGGCAATCGCCCCGTACCTGCCGTCACGTGATCCGCAGCGGTCCGCGCTGGTCTGCCGGACCCGCAAGGCCGCCGAGGACGCAGCCAAGTCGCTCGGCGCCGCTTTGCGGGCCGCGTGGCGGGACATGGGCAGCAACCCGAAGCAGAACGCCTGGACGGAGGCGGCGGACGCCGCGTTCTGGGACCGGGCCGAGGCGCCGTTCTGGGCTGCGATCACGGCCGAGCCCGCGGTCGAGGGTGCCCCCGAGGACGCTGTCGAGGACGGGCCGCGGCCGTCCGGTCTGGGCTTTCGGCGGATCGCGCTGCAGGTCTACGACGCCGTGACCGCGCCGCAGGCCGCCACGGTCGACGGCATGGATCCGATCGCCTCCCACCGCCGCTCCATCGTCTCCCCTCCCGCTTCCCGCCGTGGAAAGGCCAAGCCCGTGACCGTCGACACCGCGCCCGCCGAGCCGCCCACGGCGACGGCCGCTTCCAGCCGGCCCAGTCCGCTGGAGGTGTTCGACGATTTTCTGCGCCTGGTCGCCAAGGTCTGCTCGACGTCCGGCGGCCGGGCCCGGCTCGCCGACGGCCTGGCCTGCGATCTGACCGAGGGCGCCCCGTTCCACCTCGTCGAGGTGCTGCTGGACGCCGAGCCCACTGACCGTGTCCGCAGGTCCATCGTCGATCAGCGGCAGGCCCGGTTGTTCATCCTGATCGCCTGCCTCTACGCATTCCATGACGCCCCGAACCCCAAGACGTCCGGAGAGCGCAGGCCCCGGCCGCCGCGGCCGGGCGTTCTGCGGCACAACCTCGGCTGGACCTACCGCGAGGCGGCGAACCGCGGCATGCGCGCGGGCAACGCCCGCGACGCGCTGCTCTCCCTGGCCGGCCTCGAACTCGACGACCTCGTCCTCACCCTTCCCGGCGCGATCAGTCAGCTGCGCTCGCAGAAGGTTCCCGTCACCTGGTCCGTGCTCCTGCGCGATCTGACCCGCTGGCCCCGCCACGCCGATGCGATCCGCCTGGACTGGATCCACGCCTTCCACCCCGCCACCGCTTCGAAGGAGAACGCCGCATGACCACCATCATGGACGCCAAGGCCACCACGGGCACGGTCTTCGACCCGGAGCAGAAGGTGCACGTCGACGTCCACCTCATCCAGTCGTTCCCGTACTCCAACCTGAACCGCGACCGCCAGGGCGCGCCGAAGACCGCCAACTACGGCGCAACGGTACGCGGACGGCTGTCCGCGCAGAACACCCGCCGCCACACCCGCACCGATCTGGAGAAGACCCTCGGTGTCCGGGCGCTGCGCACCCGGCAGGTGCCCAAGGAGGTCGCGGCGATCCTCGCCGAACGCGGCTGGGACGCGCAGGAGGCCCTGGCCACCACCCAGATGCTCATCTACTGCGCCCACGTCAAGGGCCTGGGTGTGGCGGACAACGGCGGCACCAACGCCCTGCTGTTCCTGCCCGAAGCGGCCCTCACCGACTTCGCCGACCTCGCGGAGGCCGAGCGCGAGCAGCTGGCCGGGGCCCTCGGCAAGGCCGAGGCCGAACTCGCCAAGGCCAAGAAGAAGCGGCCCGCCAAGAGCAGCGACACGGCCGACGCCGACGACCAGGGCGAGGCGGACGACGAGGACGAGGAGGCGGAGTCCGCCGCCGGCACGGTGATGGCCAAGCACGCCCCGAAGGAGCTGAAGACCCCGGTGCTGGCGATCCTGCGCTCGCGCAACGCCGCCGTCGCCGCCTACGGACGCATGCTCGCCAACGAGGCGGAGTCCAGCGTCAACGGCGCCGTCCAGGTCGCCCACGGCCTGACCACCCACCGGCTGTCGGTCCAGGTCGACTTCTTCTCCGCGGTCGACGACGTCCTCACCGGCGGCACCGAGACCGGCGCCGGACACATCGGTGACCAGCGGTACACCACCGGCGTGTACTACCGCTACGCCTCGCTCAACTGGCACGAGCTGGTCCGCAACCTCGACGGCGACGAGGCCACCGCCCGGGAGGTCCTGGAGGCGTTCACCCGCTCGTTCATCACCACGGTGCTGCCAGCCAAGGGCAACAACACCGCCGCATTCACCCTGCCGCACCTCGTCTACACCGCGGTACGCACCGACCGTCCGATCAACCTCGTCGGGGCGTTCGAGACCCCGGTTCGGGCCGCCGAGGAGGGCGGGTTCCTGCCCGGTTCCCTCACCGCGTTCGGCAAGCACGCCGCGGCCACCGACCGCTTCCTCGGCACCAAGGGGCGCGCCTTCCACGCCCACACCGGCCTCGTCGACGACGACATCCCGTCCCTCGGCAAGCGCCTGGACGGCCTCGACGACCTCATCGACGGCATCACCGGTGCCATCGCCGACCTCGGCAAGCCCGCCAAGTAACCCTCCCTGTAGCTCTGTTCACGGGGTGCCCGCCGCCCACCGGCGGCCCGGGCACCCCGCCCCGTCGTCCCTGGAGGCCCCGTTGACCGGCATCCTCGCCCACCTGTCCGCGCCTTGGCAGTCCTTCGGCCTGCAGGCCGAGCACAACATCCATCCCACCGAGAAGCACCCCACCCGCGGCGCCCTGATCGGCCTGATCGCCTCCGCGATGGGCCGCTCCAGCCACCACCCCAACTCCGACCTGCAGCACCTGGGCTTCACCATCCGCATCGACCGCGCCGGCGAGCGGGAGGTCGATTTCCACACCATCGGCGGCGGCCTGCCCGCGCACCTGGCCGTGCCCAAGGCCGAGGGCGGCCCCCGCGACGAGGGCACCAGCACCATGGTCACCGAACGCGCTTACCGCGCCAGCGCCGCGTTCACTCTGGCCATCACCGGCCCCGCCGACACCATCGCCCATGCCGCCCACGCCCTGGCCAACCCCGTGTACGGGCCCTATCTGGGACGCCGCTCCTGCCCGCCCGACGTGCCGATCTTCCTCACCACCAACCCCGACCCCGTGGCCGCCCTCGACCACATCCCGCTGCACCGCCCCGCCCCCGCGCCCTGGGACGAGCGCCAGGGCGTCGGGTTCGTCTACGACAGCGCCCCCGAGCCCGGCGCCCGGCCCGACCGCCAGCTGCGCGACCAGCCCATGCCCGGACGGCACTTCACCGACCGCGACGTTTGGTACCGCACGCGCCACATCCCCGCCCCGGACGCCGGCCTCGGCACCACCTACCTCACCGCTCTCACCGACTACCTGGAGAACGCCCGATGACCGCCCTCACCGAAGGCCTCCACCTCGCGCGGCTCTCCCTCAACCCCTACTCACAGGAGGCCCGTGACGACCTGAAGGAACGCGGCTCGCTCCACCGCCGCATCCAGGCCCTCTTCCCCGACCAGCTCGGCGCCGAGCCCCGCGCCGCCGCCCGCATCCTGTTCCGCCTGGAACGCACCATCCAGTCCGCCACCGTCCTCATCCAGTCCGCCATCCCCATCAACCGCAACGCCCTCCCCACCGGCTACACCAACGCCGACGTCGAGTACCGCGACCTGACCCCGCTGCTGGACTGGGCCGGCACCGGCCGCATCGTCCAGTACCGCATCGACGCCTACCCCGCCCGCGCCGTGCGGGCCCCGCACGAACCGGGCATCGCGCGCCCCCGCGGCAAGCGCGTACCCCTGCAGGGGCAGGACGCGATCGACTGGTGGCACCGCCAGGCCACCCTCGCCGGCCTCCAGCCCCACGTCGTCCTCGACCTCGAACAGCCTGCTGTCACCGCCAACCGTGACAGCGGCAAGCGGATCTCCTATCGCGTCACCCGCTTCGAAGGCACCGCCACCATCACCGACCCCGACTCCCTGCAGGAAGCGCTGCGCCAGGGCATCGGCCAGGGCCGCGCCTTCGGCCTGGGCCTGCTCTCCATCGCCCCCACCCGCGCCTGATCACCCCGCACCGGAGAACGACCGACGTGCCCGCACCGCTCGACCCTCGCCTGCCCGCCAAGGAACACGGCCTCAAGGAGCCCTACCCCACCGGCTGCCACGCCCTGGACGCCGGCGCCATGGCCGAACGCCTGTGGAACACCTACCTCACCCCCGCCCAGCGCCGCGTCATCGCCACCGGCTGGGGACTGACCGAAGACCAGGCCCGCACCCTGGTCGTCTTCCTCGCCGCCCTCCACGACCTCGCCAAGATCAGCCCCACCTTCCTCCGCGGCCTGGGCGACGCCGACCAGCTCACCGGCACCCCCGGCTACCCCGCCGCCCCGCCCGGCGAGCGCCTGCGCCACGACCGCGGCGTCCACCTCGCCCTGCCCGACCTCCTCCACCGCACCCACCAACTCCCCCTCGACGACCGCCCCCTGCGCCTGGTCGCCCACCAGCTCGCCCAGATACTCGGTGGCCACCACGGCCTGTGGCATCCCGCCCTGTCCCACCAGGGCAACCAGCTCACCTGCCCCCTCGACGCCGCCCCCGGGCTCGGCCGCGAACAGTGGGACAACCAGCGCGCAGCCCTCCTCCGGCTGACCGCCGACCACCTCGGCGACCCGGTCATGCCCAATCGGGTCGCCCCCGCACCGGCCGCCGTCCTCGTCACCGGCACCGTCATGCTCGCCGACTGGCTGGTCTCCCAGATCGGCTGGATCCGCGCCCGCCAGCGCCAGTGGAAGAAGAACCCCGGCAACTGGACGGCCCACCTCGCCGCCGCCCGCCGCGCCGCACCCCGCGCCCTGCGCCGCGCCCAGCTCACCACCGCACCCCGGCCCAAGACCACCGCCTTCACCGGCCTCTTCCCCCACCTCGCCGGCCACCCGCTCCACCCGCTCCAGGAAGACCTCGAACAGCACCTTCCCGCCCTCATCCAGGACGGCGGCGCCGGCCTGCTGCTCGTCACCGCCCCCACCGGCGACGGCAAGACCGAATCAGCCCTCCTCGCCAGCGCGATCCTGGCCGCCGCCAGCGGCGCCGCCGGCCCGTGCATCCTGCTGCCCACCATGGCCACCACCGACGCCATGTGGAAACGCCTGCGCGACCACTGCCGCCACCTCGCCGCCCTCACCGGCCGCCGCCACCCCACCGCCCTCCTGCACTCCGCGGCCTGGTACCACGCCGATTACAACCCCGCCGGCGACACCGCGCACTGCGACCACGCCACCGTCGACGAATGGCTGCGCGGCCGATACCGCGGCCTGCTCACCCACGCCTGCGCCGGCACCTGGGACCAGGCCGCAACCGCCGTCCTCCCGGTGAAGTACAACGCCATGCGCTGGCTCGGCCTGTCCCGCCACGTCGTCGTCATCGACGAAGCCCACGCCTACGGCGCCTACGAGCACTACCTCACCGCCCGCCTCCTCGAATGGCTCGGCGCCCTCGGCACCCCCGTCGTCCTGCTGTCCGCCACCCTCACCGGCCGCACCGCCGCCAGCCTCATCAACGCCTACCGCACCGGCCAGAACCCCAAGGCGATGCCCGAGAAGATCCAGCCCACCTACCCCGGCTGGTCCTACACCGACAGCAACGGCACCACCACCGTCTCCCGCGACGACATCCCCTCCAGCCGCGCCCACCAGCTCACCATCACCATGCCCGACGCCACCCCCGACGACGACCCCACCACCACCGGCAGCCGCACCCACGCCCTCCTCAACGCCCTCGCACCACTGCGCGACACCCACACCGGCAGCGCCCTCGTCGTCTGCAACACCGTCGCCGCCGCCCAGGACACCCACCAACTCCTGCGCGCCACCTGGGGAACCGGCCCCGACACCCCCCGCCTGCTCCTGCTCCACTCCCAACTGCCCGCCCACCGACGCACCGCCATCACCCGACGCATCGAACGCTGGACCGGACGAGGCCGTACCCGCCCCAACCGCCCCTTCATTGTGGTGAGCAGCCCCGTCTGCGAACAGAGCCTCGACGTCGACTTCGACCTCGTCATCTCCGACCTCGCCCCCGCAGCCCAGCTCCTCCAGCGCGCCGGCCGCGGCCACCGACACCACCGCACCGACCGACCCACCTGGGCCCAGCTCCCCACCCTCGTCGTCCTCACCCCACCCGGCGCCATGCCGCCCGCCTGGCTCCACATCTACGACAAGAGCCTGCTCCTCAACACCCGCCAGCAGCTACGCGATCTCGACCCCACGAAGACCGGGACCGCCTCCCTCGCCGTGCCCCAGAAGGTCCAGGAGCTCATCGACGCCGTGTACGCGGACGACTTCACCACCCCCGACGGCCGCGCCCGCGAAGTCCAGGACCACCAGCGCACCGCCCAAGCCGCCATCACCGCCATCAACCCACCCAATAAGGTCCACGACCTCCACCTCCTCTCCGAAGGCCTCGTCGACGACCCCGCCACCCGCCTCGGCGCCGACAGCCTGCGCATCCTGCCCGTCTACACCCAGCCCGACGGCACCCGCTGGCTCAACCGCCGCTGCACCACCCCACTCCCCGAAACCATCAACCCCGACGACCTCCACACCATCCGCCACCTCATGAACCTCACCCTCCCCATCCGCGCCAACCTCCTCCAACACCACGCCCCCGACACCAACCCACCCCCCACATGGCGAACCATCGGCGGCCTACGCCACCTCACCCTCCTCCCCCAACCCACCACCCCAACAGGAACCCGCCCCTACCGAACCCCCACCACCACCCTCCACCTCCACCCCACCCTCGGACTCACCACCACCCGATGATGACGACCACGTAAAGTCAGACCAGGTCCAAACAGCCCACGTTCCTTGATAAAAAACAGCAAAACCCTCCTAACACCGCAGGTCGCGAAGGGCCCTCTCCGCCCGCGCGGAGGTTGGCCGGGCGGTTACGGCGACGCCCTTTCGGAGGTGCGGTCCTCTCCGCCCACGCGGAGGTTGGCCGTTGGTGATGTACCGGGACAGCGCCCCGACGTAGTCCTCTCCGCCGCGCGGAGGTTGGCCGACCACCGCGATACAGGTGGCCGCCGACGCCGTCTCCTGTCCGCCTGCGCGGAGGTTGGCCGTCGACCTGCTCGGCGGCGCGGATCGGCGTCACGTGCTCTCCGCCCTCGCGGAGGTCAGCCGACTGCCACAATGTTAATGACGGCGCTCAAGCTGTGCTCTCCGCCTTCGCGGCGGAGGTTGGCCGGCCCTGCACCACCGGCTCAAGTGAGCACTGGCGCACCCTCCGCCCGTGCGGGGGTTGGCCGGACGGCATCCCAGTCGCGTTCACCAAGCGCGGGTGCTCTCCGCCTGCGCGGAGGTGGGCCGATCATCACCATCTTGATGACGCCGATCAGCAGGTACCTCCGCCCGCGCGGAGGTTAGCCGGACGCCGTGGAGACCCTGGCGACCAAAAATGTTTTCTCCGCCCACGCGGAGGTTCGGCGAGGTCCTCCTTCTCCTGGGCGTTCCTAGCCTCGTGCTCTCCGCCCACGCGGAGGTTTGCCGATCTTCGCGGCCTCGTCCTTCGGAGCGTACATGTGCCCTCCGCTCGCGCGGAGGTTGGCCGCCGACGCCGCCCTTGAGCAGGCCGCCAATGCTGTGCTCTCCGCCGACGCGGAGGTTGGTCGCCGCACCTGATGCTCGCCCAGACGCCTTGGCCGCGCTATCCGCCCGCGCGGAGGTCGGCCGCAGCCGTCAAAGGTTCGGATATTGAGATCGACTCACTCTCTGCCGCACAGAGGTTGGCCGCTGTTCGGGCACGTCCGCGGCCTGAATGCCCGGCTCTCTCCGCCCGCTCAGAGGTTGGCCGCACCCGTGGATGATGGACAACGTCGTGCGCCAGTCCTCTCCGCCCGCGCGGAGGTCGGCCGTCGACGGCGCTCGCGGTGCCGGCCGTGCTGCGGTGCTCTCCGTTCGCGCGGAGGTTGGCCGAACCCCGCCCTGCAAGCGCAGATTGCCGCACAGTTCTCTCCGCCCGCACGGAGGTTGACCATGCTGCACAACCAGAGTCCGTGTCAGAATGATGTCTCCACCTACGCGGAGGTTCACCGTCGTAGTTCCAGACGGCGGCCTGCTTCACAGTGCTCTCCGCCTGCGCGGAGGTTGGCCGTAGGCGTTCGCGAACTAATGCGTCCCGACGACGTGCACTCCGCCCACGCGGAGGTTGGCCGGGCCGGTTCGGGGGCATGAACGGGATCATCGAGCCCGCTCCGCCCGCGCGGAAGTTGGCCGGACCGCGCCCAGGGTTTTACCACTGACACTGCGTGCCCTCCGCCCGCGCGAAGGTTGGCCGTCCGTCATAGAACAGACAGTTCGAGCCCTGGTGTCTCTCCGCCCTCGCGGAGGGTGTCTCGGCAAGGGTGAAACTGACCCCTGAGCGGCGATGGTCGATCACCCCGACGACTCGGAAGCCGCACTGCTTGGCGAGGTCGGCGGTCCGGGGCACCTGGTCGATGCTGCCCTCGCCCCCGTGCCGACCGCGGCAAGCCGACCGCCGCGGGCGGAGAGGGGCAGCTTGGTCGGCGGGCGGCGGTGGTTGGCCGCGACGAGGATCGCGACATCGAGCGGGAATTCGGTGACTGCGACGGCCAGCGCCGTGATCGCGGGCGGCAGCTGCGTGGGAGCTACCTACGGTCGCCCTATGACGGCGCTGCCGCCCCGCCCGGCCGCTGCGGAGGGCCGGCGCCACACCCCGCTCTTGTGCAGTGTCAACAACGGGGCGGAGCCATGCGGACGGTGTCGAATTCGGCAGATCGGCCCGCATTTGGGCTGTGGACCGGGCGAACTTCCGATTCCTGGCTCCAGGGTCGGAACGCATCCACTACCCGAGCCGGAATCCGTTTCCCGCCGCCACCCGGTGTTGCACCGTGGAGACGTCCTGAAGCCCAGTGGAATTCGCCGAGCAGGGTTTTCACGCGGCCTGCGCCGCCGGTACCCTGGCCGAAAGGGGACACGTGGGCCTTCGGCTGGCTGGTCCCCGGGGGCAGCTCCTCACGGCCCGCCCGGAGGGTCCTGGTCCCCAGCTGGTCCCCAGCAAGATCGTTTAGGGGTGTTCGCAGGTGGCTCGTTTCCCTGACGGGGCGTCATGCGAAAGGCCGCTGACCTGGGATTTCTCCCGGCCAACGGCCTTTCCGACTCGCGTCGGGACGACAGGATTTGAACCTGCGACCCCTTGACCCCCAGTCAAGTGCGCTACCAAGCTGCGCCACGTCCCGTGGTCTCGGCGCCTGCAGCGGGGCCTGGGGGGCTCTGCTGTGGGCTTCTCGACCTTGTCTCCGGTTGTCCCGGCGACGTGGAAAACAATACAGCACGTCGGGGGGTGCTCGCTGCCAGGTTTGGGTGGGTGGGTCAGGGGGTGGGGTGGCGGGCGTCGTAGGTGAGGAAGGCGGGGCGGCGGGCGGCGAGGAGGAGGACGGCGGCGACGCAGGCGAGGCCACCGGTGATCACGGAGGTGGCGGGGTTGGTGAGGGCGGCGACGGTGCCGGACTCGAAGTCGCCGAGGCGGGGGCCGCCGGCCACGACCACGATGAAGATGCCCTGGAGGCGGCCGCGCATCTCGTCCGGGGCCGCGACCTGCATCATCGTGTTGCGGAAGATCATGCTGACAGTGTCGGCGCAGCCGGCGACCGCGAGCAGCAGGAGCCCGAGCCAGAGGTTGTGGAGGGCGCCGAAGGCCGCGATGGCCAGGCCCCAGGCGGCGACGGCGGCGAGGATGGCGGCGCCCTGGCGGTGCACGCGGCCGACCCAGCCGGAGAAGAGCGCGCCGATCAGGGCGCCGACGGCCGGGGCGGAGACCAGCAGGCCGACGGTGCCGGCGTCGCCGCCGTAGAAGGTGACCGCGATGGCCGGGAAGAGGGCGCGCGGCATGCCGAAGACCATGGCGGCCAGGTCGGCGAGGAAGCTGGTTCGCAGGTTGGGCTGGTCGCGCAGGAAGCGGAGGCCGTCGAGGACGGAGGCGCGGCCCTTGCGTTCGCCGAGCGGCCGCATGGCGGGCAGGCGCCACATCGCGTAGAGGGTGCCGGTGAAGGCGACGGTGTCGATCAGGTAGGCGGCCTGGGCGCCGTAGGTGCCGATGAGGACGCCGCCGAGCATCGGGCCGACGGTGAGGCCGAGGTTCATGCTGACGGTGTTCAGGGCGTTCGCCGCCGGGAGTTGGTGGCTGGGCACCAGGCGGGGGATCATCGCGGACCGGGCGGGCGAGCTGATCGCGAAGAACCCGGCCTGGGCGGCGACGGCGGCGTACAGGACGGCGACCAGCCCGAGGCCGGCCAGTGCCTGCGCGGCCAGGGCGGCGGAGACGACGGCCAGACCGGCCGAGCCGATCAGGCCCAGCCTGCGCCGGTCGACGGTGTCGGCGATCGCGCCGCCGTAGAGGCCGAAGGCGACCAGCGGGACGAGGGAGAAGATGCCGACCAGGCCGGTCGCGAAGGCGGAGCCGGTCAGTTCGTAGACCTGGACGGAGACGGCGACGGCCGTCATCTGCTGGCCTATGGAGGAGATGGCCTGCCCGGCCCAGACCCGGCGGTAGTCGGGGTGGTCGCGCAGCGGGCTGAGGTCGGCGAACGCCCGCCGGTACCAGGGTGAGCCGGCCGCCGGTCCCGGCCCGGGTCCGCCTCCCGGCCCGGGATCGGGTTCTGACTCGGCGGCGGAGTGCGAGGAGGTGGAGGGGGCCGGGGAGGGCGTGGACGCCGAGGGGGCCGAGCCGTGCGAGGTGGGCGGGGCGGGCGACGAGGACCGCGACGACGACGGGGACGACGTGGAATGTTGATTGTTCGACATAGTCCCCCATGCTCCGCTCCGCCCCCGGACGGTCTCCCACCGGGGCCCGTGCCAGGGCCCGCCCGTGCCAGGGCCCGCCCGAGCCGGAAGACGCCCGGGCCGAGCCGCGGCCCGGACCCGCCCGAGCCGAACCGCAGCCCGGCCTCGCCCCGTCCGGGCCGCTACCGGCTCAGCACCTGCCTCTCCCCCGCCTCCACCGCGAAGTCCAGCCGGTTGCCCGGCGGCGGGAAGGGGCAGATGAAGTGGTCCGAGAAGGCGCACGGCGGCAGGTAGGCCCGGTTGAGGTCGAGGACGGTGCGGCCCTCGGCGTCGGGCGCCGGCAGGGTGATGAAGCGGAAGCGGTAGGTGTCGATGCCGCTGGTCGCGTCGGCGATCACGCCGCTGAGCCGCCCGCCCGACCCGCTGACGGTCAGGGTGCGGTGCTCGCCCGCCACGGTGAAGGCGATCTGCCCGGAGACGGCCAGCGGGCGTTCCCTGCCGTCGGCGTTCGGGACGACGACCGACCGCGCGTCGTCGTCCTCGAACGGGGTGAAGACGGCGGGCACGGCCCACTCGGGCGCGTACGGGTAGGCGGAGATGCCGGCGAACGCGACCCGGCGGGGTGCGGCCGGGTCGAAAACCCGCAGGGCCAGCTCGCCCTCGCGCTCGATCGGGACGAGCAGCAGGGCGCCCAGGGTGGCGGTGTCGGCGGCCGGGTCGCTGTCCGGGCGGAGCAGCACCTCGCCGTCCACGGGTGCGCCGGCGCCGTCGACCGTGATGCCGTCGGAGGCCGCGGCCCGGACCCGCACGCCCTCGGCGTCGGCCCACCAGTGCCCGGGCAGGCCGGGGACCTCGGCCGGCTCGGGCTCCAGCCAGTGCGTGCCGGTGAGCGCGAGCTGGCCGTGCTCCGCGCTCACCGACGCCGCCCGGCCGTCGCTCCAGTGCTTCCAGTCCTCCGCGGCTGTCGCCGTCATCGGTCCACCCTCCCGGTCGGTTCGCGGACGGCCCGCCGTTCGGGCCGCCCCTCTCGGTCATCCACAACACCGTCCGCTCGGACGGATCATTCCCGTCGGCCCGGAACCGCCGGAACCGCAACACGGCGGCAACGCGCCGACACGCGGCACAACCCGGGGCACGGAACCGGCCGCACGCATCGCCTACCGGTCACCTACCCGTCGCGGCGCTTCAGCGGACGGAACAGTCCCTCCTGCATCACGGACACCACCAGCCGACCGTGCCGGTCGAAGATCTGTCCGCGTGCGAGGCCGCGCGCGCCGTGCGCGATCGGGGACTCCTGCTGGTACAGCAGCCAGTCGTCCGTCCGGAACGGCTGGTGGAACCACATCGCGTGGTCGAGCGAGGCCATGTCGAAGTTCCGGTCGCCCCACAGCGGCTCGACCGGGGCGCGGACGGCGTCCAGCAGCGTCATGTCGCTGGCGTAGGTGAGGGCGCAGACGTGGATCAGCGGGTCGTCCGGCAGTCGGCCGTTGGTGCGCAGCCAGACGCCGCTGCGCGCCTCGACGCCCTCCAGTTCCTCCTCGGTCCAGCGCAGCCGGTCGACGTAGCGGATGTCGAAGGGCTGGCGGCGGCTGATGAACGGGGGCAGCTCGCCGAGCCGGGAGCCGACCTCGTCCAGGGCGCTGGGCAGGTCCTCGGGGGCGGCGACGGCCGGCATCGGGTACTGGTGCTCGATGCCGCCCTCCTCGGGTCTGTGGAAGTCGGCGGTGAGCGCGAAGATCGACCGGCCGCCCTGGATGCCGAGCACCCGGCGGGTGGTGAAGGAGCGGCCGTCACGGATCCGGTCGACCTGGTAGACGATCGGCACGCCGGGGACTCCGGGGCGCAGGAAGTAGGCGTGCAGCGAGTGGACCGGGCGCGCGTCGTCCACCGTGCGCCCTGCCGCGACCAGTGCCTGCCCGGCGACCTGGCCGCCGAACGTCCGTTGCAGCGCCTCCTCGGGACTGCGCCCACGAAAGATGTTGAGTTCGATCTGCTCAAGGTCGAGCAGATCGACCAGGTCGTCGACGGGGGTACCCATGCGCACGCTTCCTCTCCGGACTCCGAATGCATTCTCCAGCTCACTCGAATTCTCCGGCGACCCGGGTCATTCCCGCGCAGCAGTCCGGAACCCCCGGTTCACTCGAACGAGTAGACGAGCGACGGCCCCGTCTCCCGGGGCTACTCCCCCAGGCCCGACTCCCGGACCGTGATGTTGAGCCGCCCGACCAGTCCAAGGGCCGGATCGGCCGTCCCCGGCAGCGTCCGCACCACCCCGTGGTACGCGAACCGGGCCGGACCGCCGAACACCAGCAGGTCCCCGCTGCGCAGTTCCAGGTCGGTCCACGGACGGGTCCTGGTCTCGGCGTTCCCGAGCCGGAAGACGCAGCCGTCGCCCAGCGAGAACGAGACCACCGGCGCGTCCGCCCGCTCGTCGCGGTCCTGGTGGAGCCCCATCTTCGCGCCCTGCGCGTAGTGGTTGACGATCGCGATGTCCGGCTCGTACGACGCCGCGCCCGCGATCTCCCCCAGTGCGGCCCCGTACGCCTCGGCGACGGCCCTGCGGGCCAACTCCCCGAGCAGCGGCGGGAACGGCTTGACGGGCGCACCGTCCTCGGCGACCCGCCGGTACCCGTACGGGTACCAGTGCAGGCCGAGGCTCACCATCCGGACGGACATCATCCCGCCGGTGGGCATCCGCACGGCGTGCAGGCCGGCCGGCGGGCGGGCCCACTCCCGGCAGGCGGCGACCAGGCGTTGCTGAGCGCCGGGGTCAAGCCAGCCGGGCAGCAGGACGGCGCCGGGGGCCGGTTCGGAGCGCTCGCGCCCGTCCGGGCACCCACCCGGGTCGCCGAACAGCTCACCCTGGATCACCCCACCATCCTCCCGCACCGCGCCGGCCCACGAACGCCGACGGCCGCTCCCCCGGTCGGCGGGAAGAACCCGCGCGACGGAGAAGCGGCCGTGGAAGCCGTGCACATGAACACATCGGAACGTCAGCACATCCGTACGTCGGTACATCCGTACATCGGTACGTCAGCACGTCCCTACGTCCTGATGTCCGTACGTCGGCACGTGGGCACGTCCGCACGTCGGCACATCGGTTCGTCAGCACCTCGACAGGTCGGCGCATCGCCACCCGGTCGGGCACCGGCGCCGTGAACCCGGCAGCCGATGCCGGCTGCGCACGGGACCGACCTCAGCGCTCGGTGAGACCTCAGATGCTGAGGGTCTGGCCCGGGAAGATCAGGTTCGGGTTGCCACCGATGACCTTGGCGTTGTTCTGGTACAGGTCGTGCCAGTCCAGGCCCTGCGCGGCGGCGATGGAGCTCAGGGTGTCACCGGCCTTGACGGTGTAGTCGCCCTTGGCGGCCGGCTTGGCGTCGTTCGAACGGTTCCAGGACTTGGCGCCCTGGTCGGCCTTCGGCGCGGACTTCTGGGCGTCGGCCTTCGACGCATCGGCCTTCGGGGCGGCAGCCTTCGGCGCGACGGCGTCGGTCTTCGGCGCGGCCTGGGCCTTGGGGGCGGCCTTCGGGGCCTCGGCCGGCTTGGCGGCGGCCTTCGGGGTCTGCGCCGGCTTGGCGGCGGTCGAGCCGGAGGTGGAGCCCGCCGAGGTGTCGACGGCGGCCGGGGCGCCGCCCTTGGTCAGACCGGCCTTGACGGAGCAGACGGGCCAGGCGCCCGGGCCCTGCGAGGCGAGGACCTTCTCGGCGACGGCGATCTGCTGCGCCTTGGTGGCCTGGTGGGCCTGCGGGGCGTAGGCGGTGCCGCCGAAGGCGGCCCAGGTGCTGGAGGTGAACTGCAGGCCGCCGTAGAAGCCGTTGCCGGTGTTGATGGCCCAGTTGCCGCCGCTCTCGCACTGGGCGACGGCGTCCCAGGTGGAGACCGAGGCGGCGGAGGCCGAGGTGGCCGTGACGAGGCCGGCCACCGGCAGGGCCGCGACAGCGGCGCCCGCCACGACCGCCATCCGAACGCGGTTGCGCTTGGTGACGGTGGAGGTGGTGGCAGCGGCGGTCTCGTTACGGAAGGTCATGGGGTTCCTCTCGACAGCCCCGGGCGGACATGCGGAACCAGGCCCTGGAAGGGGCCTCGTTCGCTTGCCGCGTCCGTCGGACGGCCGTGCACGTGTCGGACGTGCCGCTGCCGCCCCGGCCACCCAGCCGCTCGCCGACGACCTGTTCGAGCGATCGCGTCGGCGGGCACCTGCCGCACCCGGCGGACCGGGGGGCTGTGCGTCGGGGGTGAACCCGGGTGGCGCTCGTTGCGCCGACCAAGAAGCTACGAGCCGGTCGACGAGGAAGCCAAAACTTCAACGATTTGCCCAGCTCAGCCGGGGGTTACCGCTGGTAATGACCATGCAATCATGACCGAAATGTCCGCTTTGGCCGTTGATTCCTAGATCAAACATCAGTGCGGCGTGACCCACCTCACTGTTTGATTCCGGCAGTCCCGGCACCGACATCGACAGATTGCGACCACGGGAACACGCCACGCGGTCGGATCAGACGCAATTCCCGTCAGCCTCGACGGGCACCCGTGACGCCTGACACAAGGGCCCGTTGGGCATGGCGACCTCCCTGTGTCCGCACCGAACCCCCATCCGCACCCATCCGAGGAGACCCTGTGCCGCGCATGCTCGACGTCAGCGACGAGGTCCGGTCCGAGATCGGCGACGACGAGGCCGACCGGCTGCTAGGCGGTGACCGCGCCCCCGACAGCTACGAGTGCACCTCCTGCCGGACTCCCGGCGACACGCACGTGGAGCCCACCAGCACCGTGCTGTTCGTCGGCGAGGAGACCGCCGTCCTCGCCTTCGCGCACGCCCGCTGCATCCCCTCCCAGGTGGTCCCGGTCTCCGAGGAGCAGCTGGCCGGCGCCGTCCGCAGCATCAGCCAGTCCCAGCCCGGCGGCCCGGACCTGGCCGTCCCCGCCGCCGCGCCGGGCGCCCCCGCGCCGGGCGCCCCCGCACCAGTCCCCGCCCCGGCCCCGGCCGCGCCCGGCGGACCCACCCCGACCCCGCCGGCCGCGGCCGGCCAGGCCGCCATCCTCGGCATCACCTGCGGGCTGGTGCTGCACGGCAAGGTCGGGCACGCCTCGCTGGTGGTCGAGCCGACCGGGCCGGTCGGCCGCCCCGGCAGCACCTCGGGCGAGGACGAGTTCCTCGACCTGCTCCACGACGCCGGCTTCCAGCCCGTCACCGACCTGGACGAGACCCCGGACCAGCTGCCCGGCTGGTCCGTCCTGGTCGCGATGGGCAAGCTGCACGCGGTCCTCCAGCCCGCCGCGGCCGGCGGCAGCACCGGCTGGTGGCAGGCGCACCAGCCGCTCCAGGTCACCGACGCCTGGCGGATGGCCGCGAACCAGCTGTCCGAGGTGACGATGTACGCCGTCCCGGCCGGCATGGTCGGGCGCCAGCCCCGCGAGGACCTGCTGCGCCAGGCGCTGGAGCGGGCGGTGGCGCTGGGCCAGGTGGTCGCCGCCTCCCTCCCGCTCGCCGGGACCTGATCCGTCCCGGCGCCCGGTCCCGCCCCGTACCCGCCGGAATGCGGCCTCCTCCCCCGTGGCCGTCTTCCGGCGGGCGGGCGCGCGCCCAGCGCCCCAGCGCCCCAGCGCCCCGATACGCCCAACACCCCGGCGCACCGCCCGGCCCGTACCCCGGCGCCCCCGTACTCCGCCCGGCGCGCCCTCCCCCTCCACGCTCCGGCGTGTGGGCGCACCCACACCCCGGCGCCCCGCATCCCCCCGCCCCTCTCACTCGTTGGCTCCTACGTGTACAGCTACGACGTCTCCGCAGCCCCCGGCCGGTCCGCCACCGCCTCGCGCTCGATCCCGGGCATGCGCCCGTCGTACGACGCCGAGCACCCGCACTCCGCCACGCCGATCTACGACGAGCTGTACTCCGAGTACCGGCGCCTCTTCCGTGCCCTGCCCGGCGACCGCTCGGGGGAGGAGGACCTGAAGTTCACCGGCTTCGCGGTCCGCGACGGCTACCCGGTGCTCGGCGAGCAGCGCCCGTACCCGCCCCAACAGCAGGCCTTCCACACCCTCGCGGGCCAGGCACCGGGCCTCCCCCAGCTCATGCCGAGCTCCCAGCACCACGGGTCCGGGCCGACCGGCGGCCACCAGCACGGCCCTGCCGGTGCCCAGCAGCACAGCCACAGCGGCGCTCACAGCGGCACCCACACCGGCGCCCACGCCAACACCCACACCGGCAGTCACCACGGAAGTCACACCGGTGATCACAACGGCGCGCACACCACCGGAAGCCACGTCGGCGGCCACACCGGCGCCCACACCGCGAGCCTCACCACCGGCCGTCACCACGGCCACCCCGGCAGCCACTCCGGCAGCCACCCCGAGCCCACCGCCACCACCCCCACACCCGCCGGCGACAGCCCGGGCCACGCCACCGCAGCCCCGGCCCAGGAGCAACCCGCCCTCCCCGCCGCCCAGTTCACCAACGGCCAGGGCTGGGTCGCGACCGGCTACCTGGGCTCGTCCCCGCACCCCACGCCGATGCCGGTCCCCGCGCCCCAGCCCCCGGCACCGCCCGCACCCTCCCCGGTGATGGGCACGGTCTCCGGCCTCGCCCCCACCCGGTCCACCGGCGGCCGCCACCGCCAGATGCTCTCGCTGCCCCCTGGTCCCACGGTCGACCACCGCTGACGACCGCCGGGCCCCGGGCGGACCCGAGCGGGGCCCCAGGCCGAACCGGATCGACTCAGACCGAGACGGGCCAGGCCGGGCCTGACCAGGCCAGACGCGCCCCCGCTCCCCCCGTCCCCCGAAAACGCCGGAGGGCCCCGCCACCACTGCGGCGAGGCCCTCCGGCCGTCGGTCGGCGGACCGACCACTCCTTCTCCCTACTACTACTTCTTCTTGCGCTTCTCCCGGACCCGCACCGAGATCGAGATCGGCGTCCCCACGAACCCGAACTCCTCACGCAGGCGGCGCTCGATGAAGCGCCGGTAACCGGCCTCCAGGAAGCCCGAGGAGAACAGCACGAAGCGCGGCGGACGGACGCCGGCCTGGGTGCCGAACAGGATGCGCGGCTGCTTGCCGCCGCGGATCGGGTGCGGGTGGGCGGCGACCAGCTCGCCGAGGAAGGCGTTCAGGCGCGCGGTCGGGATGCGGGTCTCCCAGCCCTCCAGCGCGCTCTCGACCGCCGGGACGAGCTTCTCCATGTGCCGACCGGTCTTGGCCGAGACGTTGACGCGCGGGGCCCACTGCACCTGGACGAGGTCGCGCTCGATCTCGCGCTCCAGGTAGTAGCGGCGCTCCTCGTCCAGCTGGTCCCACTTGTTGTAGGCGATGACGACGGCGCGCCCCGCCTCGACGGCCATCGAGATGATCCGGGTGTCCTGCTCGGCGAGGGTCTCGCTGGCGTCGATCAGGACGACCGCGACCTCGGCCTTCTCCAGTGCGGAGGAGGTGCGCAGCGAGGCGTAGAAGTCGGCGCCGGCGGTCAGGTGGACCCGGCGGCGGATGCCGGCGGTGTCCACGAACTTCCAGGTCTTGCCGCCGAGCTCGATCATCTCGTCGACCGGGTCACGGGTGGTGCCGGCCAGCTCGTTGACGACGACGCGCTCCTCGCCGGCGACCTTGTTCAGCAGGCTGGACTTGCCGACGTTGGGCCGGCCGATCAGCGCGATGCGGCGCGGGCCGCCGGGGGCGGCGTCGCCGAAGGTCTGCGGCGGGGCCTCGGGCAGCGCGTCCATGACGGCGTCCAGCAGGTCGCCGGAGCCGCGGCCGTGCAGGGCCGAGACCGGGAACGGCTCGCCCAGGCCGAGCGACCAGAGGTAGGCGGCCTCGGCCTCGGTGGAGGGGCCGTCGACCTTGTTGGCGCACAGGACGGTCGGCTTGCCCGCCCGGCGGATGAGCTTGATCAGGGCCTCGTCGGTGTCGGTGGCGCCGACGGTGGCGTCCACCACGAACAGCACCGCGTCGGCCTGCTCGATGCCCAGCTCGGCCTGGGCGGCCACCATGGCGTCGATGCCGAGGACGTCGATCTCCCAGCCGCCGGTGTCGACCACCTTGAAGCGGCGGCCGTTCCAGCTGGCCTCGTAGGTGACCCGGTCGCGGGTGACGCCCGGCTTGTCCTCGACGACGGCCTCGCGGCGGCCGATGATGCGGTTCACCAGGGTCGACTTGCCGACATTCGGGCGGCCGACGACGGCCAGCACCGGCAGTCGGACGTGCTCGGCACCGTCCACGGCGTCGAAGCCGTCGAGGTCGAAGCCCTCTTCGGCGGCGAGTGCCATGAACTCGGCGTAGTCGGCGGCGTCCAGCTCACCGTGGCCGGTGGCGGCGTGCTCTGCGGTCATGTTCGTCTGTTCCGTTTCCCGGCCCGGCCCTTCCCAGGGGCGTGCCGTGCGTACCTGCCCCGCTCGGGGCAGCGCGATGGTTGTCTCCGCGGCACCTCGACGGCCCGCGGTTCACTTCGGTCGTTGGTCGGTCGGCCCGGGTGTGCTCGGACCGGTCCTGATCGGACCGGCGGCCGCCGGTCAGACCGCGGACAGTCCGGCCCGCTCCTCCACCAGCCCGGCGATCCGGTCGATCACCTGCTCCAGGGTGAGGTCGCTGGTGTCGACCAGGACCGCGTCCGCGGCCTGGGCCAGCGGGGCCGTCTTCCGGGAGGAGTCGGCGGCGTCGCGGCGGGCGAGGTCGGCGGCCATCGCGGTGATGGTCGCCTCCTCCACGCCCTTGGCGCGCAGCTCGGCCGCCCGGCGCGCGGCCCGGGCCTGCTCGGAGGCGGTCAGGAAGACCTTGACGGTGGCGTCCGGGAACACCACGGTGCCCATGTCCCGGCCCTCGGCGACGATGCCGCGCTCGGCGACCTCGGCGCAGCCGCGCTGCAGCTCCACCAGCCGGGACCGTACGGCGGGGACCGCGGACACGGCGCTGACCTTGGCGGTCACCTCGGGGCCGCGGATCGGGCCCGACACGTCCTGGCCGTCCACCGTGATGGTGGGGCCGTCGGCGTCGGTGCCCGAGACGATCACCGGCTTGCCGCACGCGACGGCCACCGCCTCCGGGTCGTCGACGTCGACCTCGTTGGCCAGCATCCACCAGGTCATCGCCCGATACATGGCGCCGGTGTCCAGGAAGCTCAGGCCCAGCCGGGCGGCGACCGCCCGCGAGACGGTCGACTTGCCGGAGCCGGAGGGTCCGTCGATGGCGACGACGACCGGGGCGTGCGCTCGGTCGGCAGTGTCCACGGGGCGAACCTCTCTCGAAGCATGGGAGCCGGAGCCTGGGCAGGCGGACGGCCGGGGATTGTCTCCCTCAAGGTTAATGGACCGCCGCCGTGACACTCTCCGCCGCTGTCCGGCCCGCCCGGTCGAGACGGACCGACCGGTCAAGACGGACCGACCGGTCGAGACGGCCCGGGTGGCGTGAACCGGTCGACCTCGGCCAGTCGACACGAATTGGTCGGTAAAGACTAATCGATACCGACCGGTCGACTCGGACCGGTCGAACTCCCAACATGCCGGTACGCCGGTATGCCAGTACCCCGTGTACTGGTACCCCAGGTACACCCGGTACACCCGGTACACCGGGCACAGGCCGGGCCGCTCGCCGGGGAACGTCAGTCCCGGACGCTCCAGCCGCTCGCCCGCAGCGCCTTGGTCAGCCGCTTCACCGCCGTCGGCGCGACCGACAGCTGGACGAAGCCGACCTGCTGCCCGGTCGAGTGCTCGATGACGACGTCCTCGATGTTGACCCCGGCGTCGCCGACCTCCCCGAACAGCCGGCCCAGCTCGCCCGGCTGGTCGCCCAGCACGACCGCCACGGTCTCGTACCGGGTGGGCGGTGCCCCGTGCTTGCCGGGGATCCGGGCCTGACCGGTGTTGCCGCGCCGCATGACGGCCTCGATCCCGGCCGCTCCGGCCTGGCGCTCGTCCTCCTCGACGGCTTCCATGGCGCGCAGCGCGGTGACCGTCTCGGCGAGGTCGCGGGCGACCCCGTCCAGGACGTCGGCGACCGCGCCCGCGTTGGCGGAGAGGATGTCGACCCACATGCCGGGGTTGGAGGCGGCGATCCTGGTGACGTCGCGCACGCCCTGACCGGACAGCCTTATGGCGGTCTCGTCGGCGTTCTCCAGCCGGGCCGCGACCAGCGAGGAGACCAGCTGCGGGGCGTGCGAGACCAGGGCGACCGCCCGGTCGTGCTCGGCGGCGTCCATCACGATCGGCACCGCGCCGCAGAGCGCGACCAGCTCCAGCGCGGCGTTGAGCGTCTCGGTGTCGGTGTCCGCGGTCGGGGTGAGCACCCAGGGGCGGCCCTCGAAGATGTCGGCGCGGGCGGCCAGCGGGCCGGACCTCTCACGGCCGGCCATCGGGTGACTACCGATGTAGTGGACGGTGTCGCAGCCGAGCTCGGCGATCTCGCCGCTCGGGCCGGCCTTCACGCTGGCGACGTCGGTGTACCAGTGCGCCAGGTTGCGGCGCTGGCAGTCGGCGAGCACCTTGCCGACCAGCGCGGGCGGGACGGCGATGATCGCCAGGTCCACCGGGCCGTCGACCGGGTCGGTGATGCCCGCGCCGAGCGACTCGGCGGTACGGGCCGCGTCCGGGTCGGCGTCCTCCAGATGGACGGTCAGCCCGCGAGCGGTCAGCGCGAGCGCGGCGGAGGTGCCGATCAGTCCGGTGCCGACGACGACGGCAGTGCGCATGGCGGGTCGCTCTCCTCATCACGAATCTCGACAGGTGCCGGGACCGTTCGGGAGCACCCGCGCCCCATCCTCCCTCATCCACCCCGCCGAAGTCCCCACCCACTGCCCGGCAACCCGAACGGCAGCCCCGGCAGCTTCCGGCACCGGCAACCGCCACGGACCCGCCCCCGTCCCACACAGTGCGCACGTCGGACCCGGAAATCCTGCGACGCCCGCCCCGAAGCGGGGCAGACTGGCCGCCCGGAGGAAGGCGCGGGCTGCACGGAACCTGGGCAACGCAGAAGAAACGGACCGGCAGCAGAACGGTTCAGGACAGTCAGAACAGCAAGCAGAGGCGAACAGGGCAGGCATGCGGGCGAGCCGGAGGCCCGCACGGCACAACAAGCACCGCAGGACGAACACCGCACAACGAACGCCGCACAACAAGCACCGCACGATGAGCACCGCACCGCCGACGCCACGCGGCGGGGGAACACCTCGGGGAACACGCGAACGAAGGGGTTGCGCATGGACGATCAGCACAACGGCCGGAGCGGGCAGTCGAAACCGCCGGCCGTACCGGCCCACCCGTCGGTCCTGGACTCCGTCGTGGTGTACGCCGAAGGCGCGGTGTGCCGCCGACGGGCCACCGTCCCGGTCCCGCCCGGGGGACGGCTGCGGCTGACCGGTCTGCCCGCCGCCCTGGACGGCCGCTCGCTGCGCGCCCGGGTGCTCTCCGGACCGGCCGGCACCGCCGTCACCGAGGCCCGGCTGGAACTGCTCGCCGAACTCCGAGAGCCGGATGAACTCCCGGACCTGAAGCGGGCGCTGGACGAGGCCACAGAGCGCCGCAGCACGCTCGCCGAGCGCCACCGGCTGGTCCTGTCCTCGATCGCCGAGACCGCCGCACTGCGCGCCGTCCCGCCGCAGCGCCGACGCGACGAGCCGCTGCGCCGCACGCCCGCCGACGCGTGGCTGGAGCTCGCCGACTTCGTCGACGAGCGGCTGGCCCGGCTCCAGGAACGCGCCGAGCAGCTCACCCGGGAGCTGGAACTCGCCGATCACGAGCTCGACTTGGCCGCCGACCGGCTGGAACGGGCGTCCACCGCCGACCGAGCCGAGCCGATCGGCACCAGCACCACCGTCCTGCTCACTCTCACCGCTCCCGACACCACCCCCGACACCACCCCCGGCACCACCCCCGGCGCCACCGCGGGCACCGCCGCCCTCACCACCCCCGGCACCACCGAGGACACCGCCCCCGACGGTGACCACCTCGACGTGGAACTGGAACTGGAGTACGGCGTCCCCGCCGCCCGCTGGGTGCCCGCCTACCGGTTGTCCTACCGGACCGGCTCCGACACCGCCCACCTGGTCCTGCGCGCCGCCGTCGCCCAGCGCACCGGCGAGGACTGGACGGGCGTGCGCCTCGCCCTGTCCACCGCCGACCTCGACCGCCGCACCGACCTGCCCCGGCTCGCCTCGCTGCGGATCGGGCGCAGCCAGCCCGCCCCGCCGCCCTCCGGCTGGCGCGAGCCCCCGGCCGGTCTGACCGACCTCTTCACCGGCTACGACGCGGCCGACGCCGACCGCCCCGCCCCGCACCACCGCCTCCACGGCACCGCATCCCGCCCGATCGTCGCCTCCACCCCGACGCCCGTCTCCGCCGCCCCTGCCGCCCGCTCGGCCCGTCTCGGCGGCGCACGTCCGGGCGGTCCCCGGGCCGAGGCCTTCGGGGCCGACGAGCAGATCGCCCCCGCGGCCGGCCCGTACGGCGGTGGCCTGCTGAGCGCCGACGAGCCGATGCCCCCGCCCCCGGGCGGCCCTGGTGGCTTCGCGGGCTACGGCGCCCCGCCGCCGCTCCTGTCCCCGGCCCCGGTCGCCGCCTACGCACCGCTGCCGCAGGCTCCGGGCGGCCTCCCGCCCGGGGAGGCCCGCCGCCGCGTCGGCCACGCCGCCCCACCGCCGCCTCCGCCCGGCCTCGCCCCGGACGCGACTCTGCTCGACTACCCCGACCTCGTCCTGGCCGGCCCGGAGGA
This sequence comes from Kitasatospora sp. NPDC127116, assembly GCF_042677365.1. Classification (NCBI taxonomy): domain Bacteria; kingdom Bacillati; phylum Actinomycetota; class Actinomycetes; order Kitasatosporales; family Streptomycetaceae; genus Kitasatospora; species Kitasatospora sp. NPDC127116. The sequence continues at coordinate 32,423 of NZ_JBHXTL010000003.1, read as the reverse complement.
GCCCCCCACCCGGCGCGGCACCCTGCACGCCCGCCCCGAACGGATCGAGCGCGAGGAGCAGGCCTGGCCCCCGCCCGGCGGCAGCGGTACCGCGCAGCTGCGCACCCTCGCCCTGCCCCGGCACGCCGTCCCGCCCCGCGAGTCGGCCGGCTCCTTCGACCACCGCTTCGACGCCGCCGCCCCCGCCGACATCCCGTCCGACGGCACCTGGCACACCGTCACCGTCGGCGAGATCCCCCTCGCCGTCCGACCCGAGTACGTCACCGTCCCCGCCGTCGAGGAGAAGGTGTACGCGACCCTGGTGCTCGCCAACCGCACCGACCAGGCCGTCCTGGCCGGCCCGGCCGAGGTCACCGTGGACGACGAGTTCCTGCTCACCGCCGCCCTGCCCACCCTGGCGCCCGGCGGCACCCGGCGGCTGGGCATCGGCGTCGCCGAGAGCATCGAGGTGGCGCGCCGCACCGAGCTGCACGAGTCCACCACCGGCATGCTGAAGGGCAACAGCACCGTCCTCGACCACCGGGTGCACGTCCGGCTGGCGAACCGGCTCGCACGCGCCGTCACGGTGGAGGTCCGCGAGCGGGTGCCGGTCGCCTCCGACGCCGAGATCCGGATCGAGGAGCGGGCCGACTGGCACGCCCCGACCGTCTCCGCACCGGACTGCCCGCCCAGCACCCGGCTCTGGCGCGTCGACCTGCCGCCGGGCGGGCGCACCGAGCTGGACGGCGGCTACCTGATCAAGATCCCGGCCGGAAAGGCCATCGTCGGCGGAAACCGGAGGAACTGAGCGATGACCGTCGAGAACCTTCCCCTCCCCGTCACCGCCGTGACCTGCCTGGAGGACCGCAGCCAGGTCGAGCGCACCACGACGGTCGGGCTCGCCGCGGGCGTGCAGCGGCTGCGCCTCGGCCCGCTCACCGCCCTCGCCGTCGACCGCACCCTGCGCGCCGAATCCGCCACCAACGGCGTCCGGGTGCTGGACGCCCGGCTGGTGCGCGACTGGACCCCGCGCGCCCCACTGCCGCCCGGCCCGGAGGACTCCGAACTGCGCCACCGGCTGCACCGGCTGGACGCGGAGACGCGCCTGGCCGACCAGACCCGGGCCCGGTTGGAGGCCCGCCTGGCACTGCTCGCCCAGCTCTCCGCCGACCTGCTGCGCGAGATCGGCGAAGGCGCCGGCCTCGGCGAGCTCGAACCCAACCGCTGGGCCCGGGAGCTCGGCCGGGTGGACACCGAACGCGAGCGCTACGGCGAGGACCTGCGCGCCACCCACTCCCGGCTGCGCCGCCTGGAGCAGGAGCGCTCACAGGCCCTGATCGCGCTGGACCGGGCGGAGGAGGACCCGGCCGAGCTGACCGCCCACCTGGAGCTCACCGTCGAGGCGGCACGGCCCGGCCCCGCCGCGCTGACCGTCTCCCACCTGGTGCCCTGTGCGCTGTGGCGGCCCTCCTACCGGGCGACCCTGGACGGCACCGACCTGCGCCTGGAGTCGGAGGCGGTGGTCTGGCAGCGCACCGGCGAGGACTGGACGAACGCCCGGCTCACCTTCTCCACCGCCCGCTCCGCCCTCGCCACCGCCCCGCCCGCGGTCGCCGAGGACGTCCTGGTGCTGCGCGAGCGCACCGACGAGGAGCGCCGCACGGTCGAGGTCGAGCTGCGCGAGGAGGCGGTCGCCACCCTGGGCGCGGACTCCCGGGTTCCGGGCGTGGACGACGGCGGCGAGGTCCGGGTGCTGCCCGCCCCCGCCCCCGCGACCGTGCCCTCCGACGGCCGCGCCCACCGGGTGCCGCTGGGCGCCTTCACCGGGCCGGCGAGCAGCGAGTACGCCTGCGCCCCGGAACTGTCCCCGCTGGTCACCCAGGTGGTCCGATTCCGCAACACGGCCGGGCACCCGCTGCTGTCCGGCCCGGTCGAGCTGGTCCGCGGCAGCGGCTTCACCGGCCGCGGCGAGCTCCGCTTCACCGCCGCCGGAGCCGAGGCCGACCTGTCCTTCGGCAGCTCGGACGGCTACCGGGTGGTCCGGGAGACCGAGGAGCGCCAGGCCACCGCCGGCCTCACCGGCCGCCAGACCACCACCCGGACGGTCCGGCTGCACCTGTCCCGCTTCTCCGGCCCGGAGGAGCGCGACGAGCGGATCGTCACGGTGCGCGAGCGGGTCCCGGTCAGCGAGGTGTCGGCGGTCGAGGTACGGCTGCGCAAGGAGGAGTGCGCCCCCGCGCCGGATTCCTTCGACACCGAGGGCATCGTCCGCTGGGACGTCCCGCTCGCCCCGGGCGCCCGGCGCACCCTCACCCTGGTGTACGAGGTGTCCGCGTCCGCCAAGGTGGCCGGACTCTGACCGCTGCGGTCGGCACGGCGGACACCGCCGTGCCGATGACGGCCGCTCAGGACCAAACCGGAGACAACGGGTAGAAAAGGAAGCATGATCCTCCACCTTGCTCCCCTGGACGACTGGCTGGCCGACCCCGGCCGCCCGTACGCCACCGCGTCGCTGCTCACCGACGGGTTCATCCACTGCTCGGCGGACGAGCAGACGGCGCTCGCGGTGGCCAACGCCTTCTTCGCCGACACCCCCGAACCGCTGATGGTGCTGCTGATCGAGGAATCGCTGGTGGAGCCGATGGTGAAGTGGGAGGCCCCGAACGGCGCCCCGCCACCAGGGGCCACCCCCGGTGTGCTGTTCCCGCACATCTACGGGCGGCTGAACCGTACCGCCGTGGTCGGCCTGGAGAAGGTCGAGCGCGGCGCGGACGGCCGCTGGGCCGCACTCAGCCCCTGGAGCTGACGGGACACGACCGGGGAAAGTTATGACAATTCCCGGGGTTCACGCCGCTCTGGGGGTTCACGCGAATCCCGGGGTTCACGCGGTTCCGAGGAGCCGGCAGCTCCCCCGCTCCCCGCCGTTCCCGCGGAACACAGGGAACACATGGAGCACACGGAACACGCGGAACACGCGAAACACGCGAAATGTCATAACAATGCGGATGGCCACGACTCCACGAACCGTCGCGCCGTCACGACACCAAGAATTGTCACAACATTCCCTACAGCCACCCCCGCTCCCTGGCCGCCATCCCGGCCTGGAAGCGGGTGGTGGCGCCCAGCGAGCGCATCAGGCTCTGGAGGCGGCGCTGGGTGGTCCGGGCGCTCCAGCCGAGCGAACGGGCGATCGACTCGTCGGTGAGCCCGGCCGCCAGCAGGCCCAGCAGCTTGCGGTGGTCGGCCTCCGGTCCCGACGCACCATCGTCCGATCCGGCCTCCGCCTGCAACCGCACGGCCCGCTCCCACTCCGCCTCGAACAGCGTGTCCAGCGCCTGGAGCAGCGCCGAGGGGTGGATCACGTACGCGGCGTCCAGCACGCTGTCGCCGACGCTGATCGGGATGATGGCCATCCGGTCGTCCGAGATGATCATCTTCATAGGCAGCGCCGGCCGGACCCGCGCCTCCTCGCCGTCCTCGACCCCGGCCAGGATGTTCTTCTCCAGCCGCCCCGGCCAGGCCACCGCCTCCCGGTCGTAGATCGTCCGGAACTTCACGCCCTCGCGCAGCCGCCGCCTCTGCAGGGGCATCGGCGCCACCGGGTCCTGGATGTACGGCGGACGGTCGAAGCCGCGCACCTGGTACTGGCTGGTCTCGGTGATGTGCTCCAGCCGCTGGGCGATCGCCTCGCCGCCCGTCAGCACCTCCACCGAGTGCGCCGGGTCGGTGTACCGCGAGGCCTCCCGGAAGGCGTCCATCAGCCGGTGCATCTCGGCCCGGGCGTAGCGGAGCTCCGACTCCCGGTGCCCGATCAGCGTGCCGATCGCGACGTCCGGCGGGACCGGCAGGTAGCGGTGCCGGTCCACCGGCGCCCGGGTGGCCATGCCCTGCTGCGCCAACCGGTCCAGTGCGCGCACGCTCTGCTGGAACGTCAGTCCGCAGCTCTCCGCCAGCTCCTCCGCCGTGGACTGCGGGTTGGCCACCAGTGCCGCATAGACCTGCCCGTCCGGCTCCGCCAGTCCCAGCGCGCCGAGGGCCTGTCCGCCGGCCCGTCCCAGTGCTGCATCGGACACGACGCCCTCTCCCCCTGCTCGCCCGTTCCCGTTGGCTCGTTCCCGCCCCGACCCGCGCGCCCCGTGCTGGCGCAGTCCCGCCACACCGCGGCGTGGTGCTCCGGTGGCCATCCTCGGCCACGGATCATGACGCTGACAAGGTCGTGACCAGCGGTTGCGTCCCGGCTCACACCACTCGTCCGAAACGTGGACGCCCGCAGTGCCCGCCCGCACACACCCCACACGTGAACACCCGCACATCGACACCCGCCCGCCCCGGCCCGGCATCCCCGGGAACGCCGGAGCCCCCGGCCGCAGCAGGTGCGGCCGGGGGCTCCGGCAGAGCGGGCAGGGACGGGCCTACAGGCCGACCTCGCGCATCAGCTGGCCGACCTCCGGGTTGGTCAGACGGCGCAGCCAGCCCGACTTCTGGTCGCCCAGGGCGATCGGGCCGAAGTGGGTGCGCACCAGCTTCTCGACCGGGAAGCCGGCCTCGGCCAGCATCCGGCGGACGATGTGCTTGCGGCCCTCGTGCAGGGTCACCTCGACCAGGTAGTTCTTGCCGACGTTGGAGATCACCTTGAAGCTGTCGGCGCGCGCGTAGCCGTCCTCCAGCTCCACGCCCTGGGCCAGCTGCTTGCCCAGGTCGCGCGGGATCGGGCCCTGGATCGCGGCCAGGTAGGTCTTGGTCACGCCGTAGCGCGGGTGGGTGAGACGGTGGGCCAGCTCGCCGTGGTTGGTGAGCAGGATGATGCCCTCGGTCTCGGTGTCCAGGCGGCCGACGTGGAACAGCCGGGTCTCCCGGTTGGTCACGTAGTCGCCCAGGCACTGGCGGCCGTCCGGGTCCTCCATGGTGGAGACCACGCCGGCCGGCTTGTTCAGCGCGAAGAACAGGTAGGACTGGGTGGCGACGGTCAGGCCGTCCACCTTGATCTCGTCCTTCTGGGGGTCGACCCGCTTGCCCTGCTCGGTGACGCGCTTGCCGTTGACGTCGACCCGGCCCTGCTCGATCAGCTCCTCGCAGGCGCGGCGGCTGCCGACGCCGGCCCGGGCCAGCACCTTCTGCAGGCGCTCGCCCTCGGGCTCGCCGAAGGTCTTGGGGAGCTTGACGGCCGGCTTGTCGTGCCGGGCGAGGACGGCGTCCTCGATCTTGGCCTGCAGCTCGCGCGAGCGCTGCGGCTGACGGCGCGGGTCGCCCGGGGCGCCCTGGCCCTCACGGCGCGGGCGCGGGGCCGGGCCGGGGCGCCGGCCGGTGTAGCCGCCGCGGGCCGGGGTGGCGTTGGGGCCGCCGCCGTACTCGGGGCGGTCGTACTTGCGCTCCTCGGGCCGCAGCGGGCGGTCCGGGTAGCGGCGGTCGTCACGCCGGTCGTCACGGCGGCCCTCGCGCCGGTCGTCACGACCGTACGAGCCGCCGCGCGCGCCCGACCCCGAAGCGGAGCCGCCGCGGCCACCGCCGCCGCCGTACGAGCCCGACCCCGAGCCGGAGCCGCCGCGGCCACCGCCGTACGAACCCCCGCGCGCGCCCGAGCCGCCGCCGCGGCTGCCGCTGCTGCTGCCGTAGGAGCTGCCGCCCCGGCCCCCGCCCTGCCCGCCGCGACCGCTCCCGCCGCCGCTGCTGTTCCTGCCGTTGCCACTGCTACGCATCAAAGTGTCCGTACGTCGTTCCGTCTGGGATGTGCGGTCGTTTCGGCCGACCTCACCGCCCCCTACCGATCGGGCCCGGCCCGATCGGCCTCGCCACTGCCGTCCGCGGCCTGCGCGGCAGCGGCGGCGACCGCCTCCGCGATCATCGTGCCCTCCAGGGACTCCGCTTCCACGTCGTCGACCTCGGGCAGGAAGGGAGCAAGCTCCGGCAGCTCGTCCAGGCCGCGGAGCCCCATCCGTTCCAGGAAGTAGTTCGTCGTCCGATACAGGATCGCACCTGTTTCGGGCTCGGATCCGGCCTCTTCCACCAGTCCTCGCTGTACCAGGGTACGCATCACGCCGTCACAGTTCACACCGCGGACGGCGGAAACCCGCGATCTGGACACCGGCTGCCGGTAGGCGACCACCGCCAGGGTCTCCAGTGCGGCCTGGCTGAGCCGGGCCTGCTGCCCGTCCAGGAGGAAACGGTCGACGGCCGCGGAACAGGTGTCCCGGCTGTAGAACCGCCAGCCGCCCGCGACCAGCCGCAGGTCGAAACCGCGGCCCTGGGCCGTGTACTCGACGGACAGCTCCCGCAGCGCGGCCGCCACCTCGGCCCGGGACCGCTCCAGCACCGCTGCCAGCCGCTCCTCGGCCACCGGCTCGTCGACGACCATCAGGACGGCCTCCAGCTCGGCCCTCAGCCCGGCGTCGGCGGCCCCCTCGGCACCGGAAGTCGGCCGGGCCGACTTCTGACGCACGAGACGGGCCTCCGCCACCGCCCCACCCCCCGCCGGTCCCTCGGGTACTGCGGGCTCCGCAGGCCCGGCGCGCTCCCCCGACTCCACCAGCCCGACCGGCGCCGCAGGCTCGACCGGCTCGACCGGCTCGACACGCTCAGTGCGCTGCACGCGCTCCGCGGGTTCCACCGGCCGGACCGGGTCCACCGGCTCCGGCAGCAGCTCGAAGGCCGGTTCCAGCCACTCCTCGGCCCGCGGCCGCCCGGGCAGCCCCAGCGGGCGCCGCACCAGCCGCCCGCCCTCGTTCCCGCCGCTCATCGCCGCTCGCCCTCCTCGCCCTCGCCGACCTCGCCGCCCTCGCCGACCTCGCCGACCCCGCCGCCCTCACCGACCTCACCGACCTCGCCGACCTCGCCCGCCGGCCGGTCGAACTCGTCCGTGACCTCGACCGCCACCCGGCCCTCCTCGGCCACCCAGCGCACCACCAGCTCGCCGAGCGCCTCCGGCTGCTCGAAGGCGAGCACCCGCTCCCGGTACAGCTCCAGCAGCGCCAGGAACCGGGCGACCACCACCAGGTCGTCCGGCGCGTCCTCGACCAGCCGCTGGAACGAGGCCTCGCCCAGCTCGGTGAGCAGCCCCACCACCAGGGAGGCCTGCTCGCGCACGCTCACCGGCGGGGTGTGGATGTGGTCCACGTACACGACCGGCGCGGGCCTGGGCGCCATCGCCTTGGCCGCCAGCTCGGCGAGCCGCTGGGGCCCGACGCTGATGACGACCTCCGGCAGCAGTTCCGCGTGCCGGGGCTCCAGGGCGGCGCTCCGGGGCCGGCGCAGCAGCTCGGCCGCCCAGCGTTCGCCGAACAGCGCGGCCGCCCGCTTGTACGCCCGGTACTGGAGCAGCCGTGCGAACAGCAGGTCCCGGGCCTCCAGCAGGGCCAGGTCCGCCTCGTCCTCGACCTCCGCCACGGGCAGCAGCCGGGCCGCCTTGAGGTCGAGCAGGGTGGCGGCCACCACCAGGAACTCGGTCGCCGCGTCCAGGTCCCAATCCGGGCCCATCGCCCGGATGTACGCCATGAACTCGTCCGTGACGGTGGCCAGCGCCACCTCGGTGACGTCCAGCTTGTGCTTGGCGATCAGGCTGAGCAGCAGGTCGAAGGGGCCCTCGAAGTTGTCCAGCCGTACCCGGAAGCCGCCCCGCGACTCGTTCTCGGCCGCGCTCACGGCAGTGGCGGTCGCGGTCGCGCTCACAGCAGAAGCAGTGACGGTCGCGCTCGCGGCGGTGGTGCCCGGTGTTTCGGAGGTTCCGGAGGCTTCAGCGGTTTCAGCGGTTTCGGCGGTACTGGGCATGACGGTCCATCTTCACCCGGTCCCGCCCCCAGCCCCGCCCCGGGGCCACCGACACGCCGTTCCGCCGGGCCCGGACCAGCCTCCGCCGGCCTTCCGCCCGCCTTCCGCCTGCCTTCCACGTGGCCTCCGCCCGGCGCTCCCGGGCCCGTACGAGGTCCTCGGCGCGGCAGCCGACCCGTTGGACCGACCCCGGATCCCCGGGAACGCCCCTCCGGAGCCCGACACGGTCCTCGGGCGCCGGGACCCCGCCCCGGCCCCACCCCGCGCCCCTGGGCGCCTTCCCGACGCTCCGCGCCCCCTCCGACGCCCGCGCGCCTGCGCGCCCTGCGGTGCCACGCCACCCGCCCGGCGGCCTCCCCACGCCGGGCCCGCGGCCCCTCGACACCCGGCGGTACAAACCGCCCCCACGAAGCCGGCGGTACGGACCGCCCCCCTCGACGCCCGGCGCCAACGGCCGGCCGCCCTTCCGCGCCGCCTACCGGCCGCGCAGGCGCCGAACCAGGATCGAGGCCTCGCCGCGCTGCTCCAGGTCCGCCAGGACGACCGCGATGGCCTCCCGGACGATCCGCCCGCGGTCCACGGCCAGGCCGTGCTCGCCGCGCAGCACCAGCCGGGTGTGCTCCAGGTCCATGAGCTCCTCGGCGGACACGTACACCGTGATCTTCTCGTCGTGCCGCTCGCGCCCGCTGGGCCGGCGCGGCGCGCGGCCGCGCGGCCGGGCGCGTCCGGCGGCACCGGGCTGCTCCTCGGCGGCGCCCTGGTGCGTCCGGGCCGCCGGGGCGGAACCGGCTCCGCGGCCGCCCTGGACGGTCTTCCCGGCCCCGGCGGCGCCTGCGGCCACGGGCCCGACGGTCGCGCCGGAGCGCTGGACGGGCGGCTGCGCGGGCGCCGGCACCGAGCCGGGCGCCTGCTGCCCCGGCGTCACCTGCCGGTCGTCCTGGACGCCCTGGGCGGAATCGGTGCCCTCGGCGCCGTCCGGCTGGCCGTTGACGGTCCGCGCGGTCTCCGGTCTGGCTGCCTCGGCGGCCGGACGCGGCGCGAGGGAGGGCGACAGCGCCATCCCTCCCGTGGTCCGGAACAGCTCGTCGGCACCCGGGAGACTCACTCGGCGGGGCGGCACCGGTCGAGCACCTCCCTGGCGAGCTGGCGGTAGGCGGCGGCACCGACCGAGTTGGTCGCGTACGTCGTGATGGGCTCGCCGGCGACGGTGGTCTCCGGGAAGCGCACGGTCCGCCCGATGACGGTGTGGAAGACGTGCTCGCCGAACGCCTCGACGACGCGCGCCAGCACCTCGCGGCTGTGCACGGTGCGCGAGTCGTACATGGTGGCCAGGATGCCGTCCAGGCGCAGCTCGGGGTTGAGCCGCTCGCACACCTTCTCGATGGTCTCGGTCAGCAGCGCGACACCGCGCAGCGCGAAGAACTCGCACTCCAGCGGGACGATCACGCTGTGAGCGGCCGTCAACGCATTGACCGTCAGCAGGCCCAGCGAGGGCTGGCAGTCGATGATGACGTAGTCGTAGTCGGGCAGCAGCGGCTTCAGGGCGCGCGCCAGCGCGGACTCCCGGGCCACCTCGCTGACCAGCTGCACCTCGGCGGCGGAGAGGTCGATGTTGGAGGGCAGCAGGTCCATTCCCGGGACCGCCGTCTTCAGCAGCACTTCATCGGCCGTCAGGCCCCGCTCCATGAGCAGGTTGTAGACGGTGACGTCGAGCTCCATCGGGTTGACGCCGAGGCCGACCGAGAGCGCGCCCTGCGGGTCGAAGTCGACGAGCAGCACCCGGCGGCCGTACTCGGCCAGCGCCGCGCCCAGGTTGATGGTCGACGTGGTCTTGCCGACGCCGCCCTTCTGGTTGCACATGGCGATGATCTGGGCGGGGCCGTGCTCGGCGACCGGCGCGGGGATCGGGAAGTACGGCAGCGGACGGCCGGTGGGGCCGACCCGCTCGCGGCGCTGCCGCGCGGCGTCGGGGGCCAGCGTGGCGGCGTACTCCGGGTCCGGCTCGTACTCGGCGTCCGGGTCGTCGTAGGCGCCGTAGGCGAACTCGCCGTAGGCCAGGCCGTAGGCCGCCAAGTCGGCGTCGTGATCGGTCACCGTGGTCACCTGTGCTGTGTTCTGGCGTGCTTCGAAAGTACGGAGTGCGACCGAGCCGACCTCGGCCGAGCCCACGGAGGGCTGCCGGGCCCCGGACTCCTCACTCGGCTGGCCGGCGGTGAGCTCCGCCAGTCCTGGCTGACCACCCCCGGGAGCAATTGTCGACTCATTCACAAGTCGTCTTACCTCCTTGGGTCATCCAGGACTCTATGTCGATTCGTCAGCGTGGCAGCATGCCGACGGTTTGCGACTCTAGGCCGTTCAAGGCGTTCGCAGCAACACAATCCACGGTAGTGGGCAGGATGTGTCGAGTATCGAGCGGGCTGCTGTCAAGGGATGAGAGGGTCACCGGCCCCAACGTTTCTGCGGGCGGGTGACGTGACCGACAGATATTGACGACAGAGCGACCTGCCCGGTCCACCCGCTGATCACGGGCACGGCGAAGCCCCCGGCCCGAAGGGATCGGGTCGGGGGCGAACGACCGCCGGGCGGTCAGGGGGTTCAGGCGAGCACGCTCTCCAGGGAGACCGACTCCAGGCCGAAGGCCTCGGCCACGGCCGGGAAGGTGATCTGGCCCTCGTGCACGTTCAGGCCCTTGGCGAGCGCCTCGTCGCGGCGCAGCGCCTCCTTCCACCCGCGGTTGGCCAGCTCCAGCACGTACGGCATGGTGGCGTTGGTCAGCGCGTAGGTGGAGGTGTTCGGGACGGCGCCCGGCATGTTGGCCACGCAGTAGAAGACCGAGTTGTGGACCGTGAAGGTCGGGTCGTCGTGCGTGGTGGCGTGCGAGTCCTCGAAGCAGCCGCCCTGGTCGATGGCGATGTCGACGAGCACGGAGCCCGGCTTCATGCGGGAGACCAGCTCGTTGGTGACCAGCTTCGGGGCCTTGGCGCCCGGGATCAGCACGGCACCGACGACCAGGTCGGCCTCCACGACGGCCTTCTCCAGCTCGAAGGCGTTCGACACGATGGTCTTGACCTTGGTGCCGAAGATGCGGTCGGCCTCGCGCAGCTTGTTGATGTCGCGGTCCAGCAGGGTCACCTCGTAACCCATGCCGACGGCGATGGTGGCCGCGTGCCAGCCGGAGACGCCACCGCCGATGACGACGGCCTTGGCCGGGTGGGTGCCGGGCACGCCGCCCGGCAGGGTGCCGCGGCCGCCGGCCGGGCGCATCAGGTGGTACGAGCCGACCTGCGGGGCCAGGCGGCCCGCGACCTCGGACATCGGGGCGAGCAGCGGCAGCGCGCCGTTCGACAGCTGCACGGTCTCGTACGCGATGGCGGTGGTGCCCGAGGCGACCAGCGCGTCGGTGCCGGCCCGGTCGGCCGCCAGGTGGAGGTACGTGAAGAGGGTCTGACCCTTGCGCAGCCGGTGGTACTCGGAGGCGATGGGCTCCTTGACCTTCAGCAGCAGGTCGGCGGTGGCCCACACCTCGTCGGCGGTGGGGAGGATGGTGGCGCCGGCGGCCACGTACTCCTCGTTCGGGATCGAGGAGCCGACACCGGCGTTGTCCTCGATGTAGACCTCGTGTCCGTTACGGACCAGCTCATGCACGCCGGCGGGCGTGATGGCCACGCGGTACTCGTGGTTCTTGACCTCGCGGGGGATGCCGACCTTCACGGGTGAACACGTCCTCTTGCCATGGGGGTCCCGACCGGAGAAGACCGGTGGGCGACGCGCACGTGGGGAAGCCTCCGGGGCAGCCCGGGGCGGGATCGCTGCGCGACTGAGTCCGAGTGTAATGAAGCCCAGTCGGCGTGTCAGCCTTCCAAAGTGAATAATTTTCCCGCACACATTGGCAGGTTCGTAGGCTTCCCCTGCGACTTACCCGCCAAAGACGTCCCAACCGGGCATCTTCGACAATACCCCCGAAATGCCTGTCACCACCCGGCATCCACGCGTTCCCGCAGGTCCGCGAGGGCCCCGCCGACGGCCTCCCGGCCCCGCTCGTCGCCCAGCCGGCGCAGCACCGCGAGCGCGGCCCGGTACTCCCGGTCGGCCTCGTCGAAACGGCGCTGCGCGGTGTGCGCCTCGGCCACCCGGGCCAGCAGCCGGGCCTCGGCCGCGTGGTCCCCGAGGGCCTGCCGCAGGCCGAGCGCCCGCCCGTACCAGTCGGCGGCCCGCACCGCGTCGCCGAGCGCCCGGTGACAGTTGGCGGCGCTCTCCAGGGCCCGGGCGCAGAGCGGTTCGTCGTCGGCCCTGCGGGCGTGCTCCAGGGCGGCCCGGTAGTGGACGGCGGCCGGCTCCCAGCGGCCCGCCGAGGCCTGGAGGTCGCCCAGGTTGAGCAGCGCGGCCGAGGCCCGGCGGGGCCGGCCTGCGCGCTCGGCGACGGTCAGCACCAGCTCGTGCAGCCGGTAGAGGTCGGTGGGGGCGGCGGCTCCGGTCAGCGGCAGCGTCCGCAGCAGCGCGGTGACCAGCCGCCCGGCCGAACCGTCCAGGTCGCCCTGGCCGATCGCGTCGGCCACCGCGCCGAGCAGCAGCTCCCGCTCGCCGAGCAGCCATTCGCGGGCGTGCGCGGCCGACCGCAGCCGCAGCGGGGCGGGCAGCGGCTCCGGGACGGGGCCGACCGCCGGGTCGAGCAGCGCGCGGGCCGACTCGGTGAGCCGGACCATCCGCTCCAGCAGCCGGGCCCGGGCGAGCTCGGTCTCGGTGGGCCGGTCCTCCTGCTCGCGCAGCCGGACCAGCCGGGGGTACAGCCGCCCGGGCACCCGGTATCGCGCGGTGCCGTCGGCGGCCGGCGCCTCCTCGCCGAGCAGCTCCCGCTCGGCGAGCGCGGCCAGCGTCACGGCCGCGTCCGGTACCGGGCAACCGACCAGCGCGGAGGCGGTGCGCGGGTCGGCGGTCTGCGCCGGGGCCAGGGTGAGGGTGCGCAGCATCCGCGCCTGGGCGGCCGGCAGCCCGCGGTACAGCAGGGTGAACGCGCCGAGCAGCGGGTCGTTGTCGGGGACGGGCACCGGCTCGGCCGGCTCCGGGCCGGGCTTCACCCAGGCCGCCGGATCACCGGCCGACTCCGTCGCCGCGGCAGCGGAAGCGGCACCGGCACCGGCACCGCGAGAGACAGCCGCACCGGCACCGGGAGCGGACTCACCGGCCCGGCCCTGCGGCGCCGCCCCCGTCCCCGTCCCCGTCCCCGGGAGCGCCTTCCCCGGGACGGGCTTGCCGGCCCCCTGCTTGCCCGACGGACCCGACGCCGCCCCGCCCGCCCCTGTGGCCCCGATCACCCCCGTGGCACCAGCAGCCCCGGCGACCCCGGCCGGAGCGGCCCCGGAGGACCTCGCCGCCCGCTCCCGCTCCCGCTCCCCTTCCCTCTTCCCCGGTGCCCTGCCCGGCCCCTTCTGCTTCTCCCTCTGCTTCTCCCTCTCCTTTTCCTTCTGCCTGTCCTTCTCCTCGACCCCGGCGCCCGCGCCCGCACCCGCACCCGCACCCGCACCCGCACCCGCACCCGCACCCGCACCCGCACCCGCGGCAGGGTCCACCGAAGCCCCCGTGACCGTCGTCTCCTCCCCCACCACCCGGTTGAGCTCGCGCGCCGCCTCGGTGACCGCGATCTTCGGGTTCCCGCGCAGCCACCCCGCCATCAGCCGCAGCGCGGCCGGCCGGGCGGCGCAGGCCTCGGCCAGGTCGGCACCGCCGACCGGGTCGCAGGAGATCCGGGTGCCGCCGACCAGGTCGGCCAGCAGCTCGCCGGAGGCCTGCCGGTCCAGCCCGCCGAGGATCACCGGGTCGATGTCCTCGATCCCGGTGAGCGGTCCGGCCGTGGTGGCGAGCACCAGGCAGCCGGGCTCGTCGGTCAGCAGCGGCCACACCTGCCCGGCGTCCCGGACGTCGTCCAGCACGAGCAGCACCCGCAGCCCGGCGAGCGCCTCGCGCAGCGCCGCACAGCCCGGTTCGTCCCGCCCGTCCTCGCCGGCGCCGGGCAGCGGCACGACGGCCTGCGGGTCGAGCTGTTCCAGCAGCAGCCGGGCGGCCCGGGCCGGCGGCACCCGGCCGCCGTCCGGGGCGGACAGCCGTACGAACAGCACGCCGTCCGGGTAGTCGGCGGCGACGGTACGGGCGAAGCGGGCCGCCAGCACGGTCCGGCCGGAGCCGGGACGCCCGGCCAGCACCAGCACCGGGCAGCGTCCGCTCGCCGGGCGGGCGGCGGCCGCCCGCAGCGCGGCCAGCTCGGCGCGCCGCCCGACGAACAGCGCGGGCCCGGCCGGCAGCCGCTCAAGGCCCGGGACGGCCCCGGCGGGCGCGCCGGGGCCGGGGTCCATCGTCGCCGTCTTCCTCGCCACCCGTGCCACTCCCGACGTCATCACGCGCTCGGCATCCGACGCTCGGCATCCGGTGCCCAGCCTCCGGAGTTCAGCGGAGGCGGCCCGGGACGGGCGCCCTGTCTGCGAAGCGTAGTTCGACCGTCCGGCTCAGCCGAGGTGACATCCGGTCGTACGAATCGGCAAATCACCCCAACGACTCAACGCACGGCGGCCGGCCGTCCCCCGACCGGCCCTCTCGTCCCCCGTCTGCCGCCCCGGACCCGGACCGACCACCCCGCCCCGTCCGCCCCCGCCCAACCCGCCCCCCGGGGCCCGACCGGCCGCCCCGGAACCCGACGGAACCGCCTCAGGCCTCGAAGGGACGGGCCGGCCAGGGCGAGTCCGCCGGGCGCAGCGCGTCCAGCCCGTCCGGGCCGGTGAGCGCGGCGTGCACCGCGAGGGTGCCGGTGACCAGGGTCGGGTTGTGCAGCTTCCCGGCCTGGATCAGCCGGATCAGCTCCGGCACCGGCACCCAGGCGACCTCGATCTCCTGCTCCTCGCCCTCGGCCGCGTAGCGCTCGCCCTCGGCCGGCGCCAGGTCGGTGGCCAGGAACATCCGCAGCGCCTCGTCGGTGCCGCCCGGGGAGGTGTAGTAGTCGGCGAGGATCCGCCAGGTGCCGGCCTTGCAGTACGCCTCCTCGTACAGCTCGCGCTGCGCGGCGCGCCACGGGTTCTCGCCGGGCACGTCGAGCAGGCCGGCCGGCAGCTCCCACAGCCGCTGGCGCACCGGATGGCGGTACTGGCGCAGCACCAGCACCCGCTGCTCGTCGTCCAGGGCGAGCACCGAGACCGAGCCGGGGTGGGTCTGGTAGTCGCGGCGCGCCCAGCTGCCGTCGGGCATCCGGACCTCCTCGCTGCGCACCCCGGTGACCTTGCCCTGGAACGGCGTTCCGCTCTCCCGGACCTCCCACTCCTCGGCCACGTCGAAGATCCCCTGGCGGCCCTGCTCGTCCATCGCTCTCCCCTTTTCGTCAGTACGACACAATCTAACGCCGAACGGCGGCCCCGCGGGAATCGCGGGGCCGCCGTCCGGTGAACGAGCGCTGTCGACGACTGCGGCCGACGACAGCCGACCGCAACGACCGGGGACTACTCGGAGGCCGCGGTCTTGATCTCGATGGCCGCCTTGACCAGGCCCGCGAACAGCGGGTGCGGGCGGGTCGGGCGGGACTTCAGCTCCGGGTGGGCCTGGGTGGCCACCAGGTAGGGGTGCACCTCGCGCGGGTACTCGACGTACTCGACCAGGTCGCCCTTGGGCGAGAGGCCGGAGAACACCAGGCCGGTCTTCTCCAGGTCCGCGCGGTAGGAGTTGTTGACCTCGTAGCGGTGGCGGTGGCGCTCCTCGACGTACTGCTCGCCGTCGTAGACCTCGCGGACGATCGAGCCCTCGGCGAGCTTGGCCGGGTACAGGCCCAGGCGCATGGTGCCGCCCAGGTCGCCCTTGCCGTCGACGATGGCCAGCTGCTCGGCCATCGTGGAGATGACCGGGTGCTTGGCGGCGGCGTCGAACTCGGTGGAGTTGGCCTCCGGCAGGCCGGCCAGGTTGCGGGCCGCCTCGATGACCACGCACTGCAGGCCCAGGCACAGGCCCAGCAGCGGGACCTTGTTCTCGCGGGCGAAGGTGATCGCACCGACCTTGCCGTTGACGCCGCGGTCGCCGAAGCCGCCGGGGATGCAGATCGCGTCGACGTCGCCGAGCTGCGCCCGGGCGCCCTCGGGGGTCTCGCAGTCGTCCGAGGTGACCCACTTGATCTCGACCCGGGCGTTGTTGGCGAAACCGCCGGCGCGCAGCGCCTCGGTCACCGACAGGTACGCGTCCGGCAGGTCGATGTACTTGCCGACCAGGGCGACCTTGACGATGTGCTGCGGCTCGTGGACGCGGCGCAGCAGGTCGTCCCAGGTGGTCCAGTCCACGTCGCGGAACGGCAGGTCCAGGCGGCGCACCACGTAGGCGTCCAGGCCCTCGCCGTGCAGCACCTTGGGGATGTCGTAGATCGACTTGGCGTCGATGGCCGCGACCACGGCCTCCTCGTCCACGTCGCACATCAGCGAGATCTTGCGCTTGATCGCCTGCGGGACCTCGCGGTCGGCGCGCAGCACGATCGCGTCGGGCTGGATGCCGATGTTGCGCAGCGCGGCGACGGAGTGCTGGGTGGGCTTGGTCTTCAGCTCGCCCGAGGGGCCGATGTACGGCAGCAGGGACACGTGCACGAAGAACACGTTGTCCCGGCCGACCTCGTGGCGGACCTGGCGGACGGCCTCCAGGAACGGCAGCGACTCGATGTCGCCGACGGTGCCGCCGACCTCGGTGA
Organism: Kitasatospora sp. NPDC127116; assembly: GCF_042677365.1. Classification (NCBI taxonomy): domain Bacteria; kingdom Bacillati; phylum Actinomycetota; class Actinomycetes; order Kitasatosporales; family Streptomycetaceae; genus Kitasatospora; species Kitasatospora sp. NPDC127116. Next base: position 15,982 of record NZ_JBHXTL010000003.1, on the reverse strand, counting down.
TCACCACGTCGACGTCCTCGGTCGCCATCCGGCGGATCCGGGACTTGATCTCGTTGGTGATGTGCGGGATGACCTGGACGGTGTCGCCCAGGTACTCGCCGCGGCGCTCCTTGGCGATGACGGTCGAGTACACCTGGCCGGTGGTGACGTTCGCCGAGCCGTGCAGGTTGGTGTCCAGGAACCGCTCGTAGTGGCCGATGTCCAGGTCGGTCTCGGCGCCGTCGTCGGTGACGAACACCTCACCGTGCTGGAACGGGTTCATGGTGCCCGGGTCCACGTTGAGGTACGGGTCGAGCTTCTGCATCGTCACGCGCAGGCCGCGGGCCTTGAGCAACGCGCCGAGGCTGGAGGCGGTGAGCCCCTTTCCGAGAGAAGAGGCGACACCCCCGGTGACGAAGAGGTGCTTGGTCGTCACGGCGCGGCCGTTCGCTGCCTTGCCGGAATGGGGCTGTGCCAAGAGGGGGCTCCCGTGGGTCGCGTGTCGAAGCAGACGTGGGCGGGAGGCTCGGGGTTCGCCGGGCGACGGAGGCCGGCTCGGTGCGCGGCGCTCGTTGGGTCGTCGGTTCGGCTGGTCCGGGGCGTTTGATCCCGCCGGTCCACGGGATACCAGGGTATCAGCGACCGGACCCGAACGCCGTTCCGGGCCGCGCGCGCCGTTCCGGGGGCGCGCGCGGGGCGCACCACCGGCGCATCACGCGCCACAGATTTCACACCGGTCGCACAACCCGCCGGACCGGGCCAGAGCGCGGTATCCGTCCGGACCATCGCGGCTCATCCGGCCGGACCAGCCGGAGGTGATCCTTCCGGACCATCCTGCGCCGCGCCCTCGCGATGCACGGCATTTCCGCCGAATTGCGGCGCCACACCGGGCTGCGCCCGCGTGCTTCGCCCCTTTCGTCCGTCGTAAGCTGCTCGGACGCATCGCCGACAGCACGAGCACGCGGAGGGCGTGGGAGGGTCAGGACACTCCCGGTCCCCGATGCGCGACCGGACCTCCCCGTATTCCAGCCCATCCCCACCCACTCCAGGGGCTCGACCGAGCCCCGCGGACACTCCAGCAAGGCCTGCCACCACCCCCGGCAGGCCGGACGTCCCGGGGTGGACCTCCGGCCCCGCAGACCGCTCGCTCCCTCCGCTCGCCGATGCCCTGACCACATTGCGAACTGGAGATCCACGTGGCCGGCCGTATCGAGGACTACGCACTCATCGGGGACATGCAGACCGCTGCCCTGGTCAGCAGGGACGGGGCGGTGGACTGGCTCTGCCTTCCCCGCTTCGACTCGCCGGCCGTGTTCGCCGGCCTGCTCGGCACCGATGAACACGGCTTCTGGCGGATCGGCCCGGCCGAGGCCGTCCTGACCGAGGTCCCCGCGCCGGCCGCCGCCACGCCCCCCGCCGACACGGGCCGGGCCCGCGTCGCCGACACCGCCGACCTGCGGGTGCCCCCGCCCACCGCCGCCGCCCCCGCCGTGCCCGCCGACCGCCGCCGCTACCGGGGCGACTCGCTGGTCCTGGAGCAGGAGTGGGACACCGAAGGCGGCACCGTCCGGGTGATCGACTTCATGCCGCCGCGCCCGCTGGCCGGCAAGGACGCCGTCCCCCAGGTGATCCGGATCGTCGAGGGCGTCACCGGCACCGTGCGGATGCGCTCGGCCGTGCGGATGCGTTTCTCCTACGGCCGCATCGTGCCCTGGGTGCACCGCGTCGAACAGGCCGACGGCGGCCACCGCACCGTCGCCGTCGCCGGCCCCGACTCGGTCTGGCTGGACGGCGAGGCCGAGACCTACGGCCGCGACCTCACCACCTACGCCGACTTCACCGTCACCGCCGGCGAGCGGATCGCCTTCGCCCTCACCTGGCAGGCCTCCCACCTCGACCCGCCCAGGCCCCCGGACGCCGAGGGGATGCTCGACGCCACCGCCGACTTCTGGCACGAGTGGGCCGACCAGTGCACCTACCAGGGCCCCTACCGCGAGGCCGTGATCCGCTCCCTGATCACCCTCAAGGGCCTCACCTACGCCCCCACCGGCGGCATCGTCGCCGCCCCCACCACCTCCCTGCCCGAGGACATCGGCGGCGAACGCAACTGGGACTACCGCTACACCTGGCTGCGCGACGCCGCCATCACCCTCTCCTCCCTGCTGCGCACCGGCTACCGCGAGGAGGCCCGCGCCTGGCGCGAGTGGCTGCTGCGCGCGGTGGCCGGCGACCCGGAGAACCTCCAGATCATGTACGGCATCGCCGGCGAGCGCGAGCTCACCGAGTCCTCGCTGGACTGGCTGCCCGGCTACGAGGGCTCCCAGCCCGTCCGGGTCGGCAACGGCGCCGCCGGACAGCTCCAGCTCGACGTCTACGGCGAGGTCGTCGAGGCCCTGCACCTGGCCCACATGACCGGCCTGGTCCGCAACGACCACGCCCACCACCTCCAGCTGCGCCTGATCGACTACCTGGAGGAGCACTGGCAGGAGCCGGACGAGGGCATCTGGGAGGTCCGCGGCCCGCGCCGGCACTTCGTCCACTCCAAGGTGATGGCCTGGGTCGCCGTCGACCGGACCATCAAGCTGCTGGAGCAGACCCCCGAGGACGAGCCCACCCCTGGCCACCTGGAGCGCTGGCGCGCGCTGCGCGCGCTGATCCACGCGGACGTCTGCGAGAAGGGCTACGACCCGGAGCGCAACACCTTCACCCAGTACTACGGCGGCAAGGAGCTGGACGCCTCGCTGCTGCTGATCCCCCAGGTCGGCTTCCTGCCCCCGGACGACAAGCGCGTCATCGGCACCATCGAGGCGATCCAGCGCGAACTGTCCACCGAGGACGGCTTCGTCCTGCGCTACCCGACCCACGACGAGAGCGGCAACAACGTCGACGGCCTCTCCGGCCACGAGGGCGCCTTCCTGGCCTGCTCGTTCTGGCTGGCCGACGACCTCGCCATGATCGGCCGGGTGCAGGAGGCCCGCGAACTGTTCGACCGGCTGCTGGCGCTGCGCAACGACCTGGGCCTGCTCGCCGAGGAGTGGGACCCCCGGCTCAAGCGCCAGGTCGGCAACTTCCCCCAGGCCTTCAGCCACGTCCCGCTGATCGACACCGCGCTGCGGCTGACCGCCTGCGGCGCCGCGTACCTGTCCGCCCAGCCGGACGGCCCGGCCGCCGACCGGGTCGAGCGGGCCACCGTCTAGCGGGCCTCCGTCCAGCGGGCCTCCGTCCGGAAGCGGTCTAGCCGCGCTGCACCAGCTCGTCGTAGGTGCTGAGCACCTGGGCGACGGTGGCGGCCTCGTCCGGCCAGGTCTCGGCCTGCTGCCGGCCCGCCGCCACCAGCTGCTCGCGGCGGGCCGGGTCGGCCAGCAGGGCGCGCACCGCGCGACCGAGCGCCTCCGGGTCGCCGGGGGGCACCAGTACGGCGGCGTCGCCGACCAGTTCGGGGATGCCGCCGACGGCGGTGGCGACCACCGGCACGCCGGCCCGCATCGCCTCCTGCACCACCAGCGAGCGGGCCTCCCAGCGGCTGGAGATCACCACCACGTCGGCGGCGGCCAGCAGGTCGGGCACGTCGGTGCGGTAGCCGAGCAACCGCACCGGCAGCTTCTCCGCGGCCGTCCGCTCGCGCAGCACGCCCGCCTCCGGGCCGTCCCCGGCGAGCAGCACCAGCGGCTCCGGGTCCAGCGCGGACAGCTCCCGGGTGGCGTCCAGCAGCACTCCGAAGGCCTTCTGCGGGACGAGCCGGCCGACCGCCAGCACCAGCGGGCGGTCCGGGTCCGCGCCGAGCAGCGCGGTACGGGCCTCGGTGCGGGCGAGCTGCCCGTCGGGCATCGGCGGGGCCGCCACCGGGCCCAGCCGGGCGTCGGTGGCGCCCAGTTCGCGGGCCCGGGCGACCAGGTCGGAGGAGGCGCCGAGAACCAGGTCGGCGGCGCGCGCCACCCGGCGCTCCATCAGCCGCTGCAGCCGGCGCTCCATCCCGGTGGCCAGCAGCGCGTGGTGCGAGGTGACCACCAGCGGGGTCTCCGGGCGCAGGCCCGGGAAGCGGCCGGCGGTGCGCAGCGCCAGGTCGGACAGCAGCCCGGCGCGCAGCCCGTGGGCGTGCACCACGTCGGCGCCGGTGAAGGCCCGGCGCAGCTCGCCGATCGCGGTGGCGTCGCTGCGGGCACCCGCGGTGGGGGTGATGTCGACGGTGTGGAACCGGGCACCCGTGCGGGAGAAGCCGAACAGCGCGTCCGCGCCGGCCGGCGCGCAGACCGTGACGTTCACTCCGTGCGCGACCAGGCCCTGGGCCAGGGAGCGCACGTGCGCACCGATGCCGCCGGTGCTGGCGGCCAGGACGAGTACCACGTGCAGCTGCCCCGGTTCGGGGACGGCCGCGGTGGCCCGGGCGGCGGAATGGTCCACGTCGTCTCGCATCCGACTCGATCAGGTTCGCGCGCCGCCTCGCGAGGATTGCCCGCCCGGCGGCGCTCGGGGCTGGAAAGCCAGTTGTCCAGGCGCCACCATGCCAGGTCGGCGGCCCTCTTGGACAGTCGGCGCCACCGGGGCGCGTCGCCGGTGTCCGAGGGGGCCGCCGGCGCCGGCTACCGGCGGCGCGGGGCCCGCGCGGCGGCCAACAGCTCCTCGGCGTGGGCGCGGCCCAGCTCCGAGTCCTCCAGGCCGGCCAGCATCCGGGAGAGTTCGCGCACCCGCTCCTCGTCGTTCAGCACCTTGACGCCGCTGCGGGTCACGGTGCCGTCGTTGGTCTTCACCACCACCAGGTGCCGGTCGGCGAACGCGGCGACCTGCGGGAGGTGGGTGACCACCACGACCTGGGCGGACTCGGCCAGCTTGGCCAGCCGGCGGCCGATCTCGACCGCGGCCTTGCCGCCGACGCCCGCGTCCACCTCGTCGAACAGGTAGGTGGGGACGGGGTCGGCGCCCGCGAAGACCACCTCGACGGCGAGCATCACGCGGGACAGCTCACCGCCGGAGGCGCCCTTGGCGATCGGGCGCGGCTGGGCGCCCGGGTGCGGGGCCAGCAGCACCTCCACCTCGTCCACGCCGTGCGGACCGTAGGCGACGGTGCGCCCGCCGACCTCGATCCCGGCCAGGTCGTCGACCTGGCCGATCGAGAAGGTCACCCGGGCGTGCGGCATGGCCAGTTCGGCGAGTTCCGCGGAGACCGCGTCGGCGAACCGTCCGGCCGCGGCGTGCCGGGCCCGCGAGACCTCGGCGGCCAGCTCGGCCAGCTCGGCCCGCAGCTCGGTCTCCCGGGCGCCCAGCTCGTCGATCCGGTCGTCGTCGCCGTCGAGTTCGGCGAGCCGCACCGCCCCGGCCTCGGCCCAGGCGATCACCTCGGCGAGCGAGTTCTCCTCGCCGCCGTACTTGCGCAGCAGCTGGGCCAGTACGGCCCGGCGGTCCTCGACGGCGGACAGGCGCACCGGGTCGGCGTCCAGGTCGTCCGCGTAGCCGGCCAGGTCGCCGGCCACGTCGGCGAGCAGGTAGCCGACCTCGTTGAGGCGGTCGGCCAGGGCGGCCAGCCGCTCGTCGTGGTGGCGCACGGCGTCCAGGGCCCGGCGGGACTGGGCGAGCAGGGTGCCCGCGTCCAGCGCCTCCGGGTCGACCGGGTCGCCGGCCAGGGCGGCGTGGGCGAGGGTCGCGGCGGAGGACAGCGCGTCGGCGTGGCCGAGCCGCTCGGCCTCGGCGGCCAGCTCCGCGTCCTCGCCGGCCACCGGCTCGGCGGCGGCGATCTCGTCCAGGCCGAAGCGCAGCAGATCGGCCTCCTGGGCGCGCTCGCGGGCCCGGGTGGTCAGCTCCTCCAGGGTCGCGGAGACCTCGCGCAGGACGCGGTAGGTCTCCCGGTAGCGGGCCAGCGGCCCGGCCACCGAGGCGCCCGCGTACCGGTCCAGCGCGCCGCGCTGGCGGGCCGGGCGCAGCAGGCGCTGCTGGTCGGTCTGGCCGTGCACGGCGATCAGGTCCTCGCCGAGCTCGGCGAGCAGCCCGACCGGGACGGACCGGCCGCCGACGTGCGCCCGGGAGCGGCCCTCGGCGGAGACGGTCCGGCTGATCAGCAGCGCGCCGTCGTCCAGTTCGGCCCCCGCCTCGATCGCGCGGGCCGCCGCCGGGGAGTCGGCGGGCAGCTCCAGCCGGCCCTCCACGACGGCGCGTCCGGTGCCGTTGCGCACCAGGCCCGGGTCGGCGCGGCCGCCGAGCAGCAGGCCCAGGCTCGTCACGACCATGGTCTTTCCGGCGCCGGTCTCACCGGTCACGGCGGTGAAGCCGGGGGCGAGTTCGACCACCGCGTCGTCGATGACCCCAAGATCCCGTATCCGCATCTCGTCCAACACGGAGACGACCTTACGAGGTTCCGCCCCCGGCGCGCGACGAACGACAACGGCGCGCGGCAACTCCGTGCCCGGAAGTTCATCCCTTCCGGGAGTCCTCGGCGGCCACCGGCACGGTGCACCAGCGCAGGAAGAGCTGCGCCATCGGGCCGATGGCCAGCGCGTACGCGACGGTGCCGACCCCGGCGGTGCCGCCGAGCAGCACACCGGCGGTGAGGACCGTCACCTCGATGCCGGTCCGGAGAAGTCGCAGCGAACGGCCGGTGCGCCGGTGCAGGCCGGTCATCAGGCCGTCGCGCGGGCCGGGGCCGAGCCGGGCGCCGATGTAGAGGCCGGTGGCCAGGCCGTTGAGGACGATCGCCCCGGCCGACAGCGCGATCCGGACGGGCAGGGCGCCGGGGCCGCCGACGACCCGCAGGGTGAGGTCCATGGCCGCGCCGATCAGCAGCACGTTGGCGACGGTGCCCAGGCCGGGGCGCTGGCGCAGCGGGATCCACAGCAGCAGGACGAGGGCCCCGCAGATCGTCACCCAGGCGCCGACCGACAGCCCGACGGTGCGCTGCAGGCCCTGGTGCAGGACGTCCCAGGGGTCGAGGCCGAGGCCGGAGCGGAGCATCAGCGCCATGCTCACGCCGTACAGGACGAGGCCGGCGAACAGCTGCGGTATCCGGCGGCCGAGGGCGTGGGTGTCGCCGAACACCCGGACGGCGAGGCTCCGCCCGGCGGCCGGTGCGGGGGCGGTGGTGGCGGCCGATGCCGGTGTGGTCGTGGTGGCCAAGGCGTGCTCCTGCGGTGGTGCTGCACCACCGGGGCACCCGGTGGTGGCGGCCGGCACGGCCGCCCTGCCATGATGGCCAGTCCAAAGCGGCCTGCTCCAGGGCCAATCTCTAGCAAGTGGACTTATTCAGCCATGGTCGACTGGCACACCACCGTCACCCCGCCCGCCCTGGCGCGACTGCTCGCCACCGCCCGGCTCCCCGAGCCGGCCGCCGCCCGCCGCCCCGCCTACCGCACCCTGGCCGGGCAGATCCGGCTGCTGGTCACCGAGGGCCGGCTGCCGGTCGGCGCCCGACTGCCCGCCGAACGCGAGCTGGCCACCGCCCTCGCGATGAGCCGCACCACCGTCGCCACCGCGTACGAGACCCTGCGCGGCGACGGCTACCTGCGCAGCCGGCGCGGCGCGGGCAGCTGGACCGCCCTGCCCGAGGGCGCCCCGCCACCCAGCGAGGCCCTGCACCCCGTCCCGCCGGACGAGCAGAGCCGCATGCTGGACCTCGGCGTCGCCGCCCCGCCCGCCCCCCAGCCCTGGGTCGGCCAGGCCGCCGCCCGGGCCGTCGAACAGCTGCCGCACTACGCCGCCGGGCACGGCCACTACCCCACCGGCGTCCCGGTGCTGCGCGAGGCCGTCGCCCGCCGCTTCACCGAGCGCGGACTGCCCACCACCCCCGACCAGATCCTGATCACCACCGGCGCCATGGGCGCCCTGCACCTGCTCCAGCGGACCCTGATCGGCCGCGGCGACCGGGTCGCCGTCGAGGCGCCCAGCTACGCGAACACCCTGCAGGCGCTGCGGCTGGCCGGCGCGCGCCTGGTCCCGGTGCCGTACGCCTGGACTCCGCGGCCCGCCTGGGACCTCGACGAGTGGCGGCGGGTGCTGCGCGGCGCCGGCCCCAAGGTCGCCTACCTGATCCCGGACTTCCACAACCCGACCGGCACCCTGATCGACGAGGAGCAGCGCCGCGAACTGCTGGCCGCCGCCCGGGCCGCCGGAAGCATCGTGCTGGCGGACGAGACCACCGCCGAACTCGGCTGGGGCGTCCCGCCCTCCGCCCCGCTGCCGCGACCCATGGCCGCACTGGACCGCTCCGCCCAGGTGGTCACCGTCGGCTCGGCCGGAAAGCTGCTCTGGGGCGGTCTGCGGATCGGCTGGGTCCGGGCCGCGCCGGCGCTGGTGCGCCGCCTGGCCACCGAGCGGGTCTACAGCGACGTCGGCACCCCGGTGCTGGACCAGCTGATCGCCGCCGAACTGCTGGGCGAACTGCTGCCCGACGTCCGGGAGCACCAGCTGACCCGGCTGCGGGCCACCGCGCGGGCCTTCGCCGCCGCCCTGCCCGAACGGCTGCCCGACTGGAGCTTCACCGTGCCGACCGGCGGTCTCTCGCTGTGGGTCTCCACCGGCGGCCTGTCCGGCGCCGCGCTGGCCCGGGCCGGGGAGCGCGGCGGGGTCCGGATCGCCTCGGGCAACCGCTTCGGCTCGGACGGCGCCTTCGAGCACCACATCCGCCTCCCGGTCACCGTGCCCGCCGCGACCGTCCCCGCCGCCGTCGAACGCCTCGCCGCCCTGGCCGCCCAGGCGGCGGCCGACGGACGGCTCGAACCGGCCGACGAGGCCCAGCCGCTGGCGGTCTGACGGTACGCCAGCGGCCTGCGATCGGCCGGTGCGCGACCCCGGGACAGGCGAAAGCCCCTGGCGCGCACCGGCCTCGGCACATCCGGACGAGCCGCGGCCGGCCGCCCGCCGGCCTGCCCGTCCGCCGGCCTCCTGCCGGGAGGTGCTAGCAGTGGTCGGCCCGGCCGCGCCAACCCGTCACCGGCAGCGCGAACTTGGCCACCAGCCGGTCGGTGAACGGCGCCCGGTGCAGCCTCGCCAGCCGCACCGGAGTCCGGCCCCGGCGGACCTCCACCCGCGCCCCGGCGGGCAGTTCGACCGAACGCCGCCCGTCGCACCAGAGCACACCGTGCGGGGTCTTGGGCTGCACCTCGACCGCCAGCACCGACTCCGGCGAGGTCACCAGCGGGCGGGCGAACAGCGCGTGCGCGGAGATCGGCACCATCAGCAGCGCCTCCACCTCCGGCCACACCACCGGCCCGCCGCCGGAGAACGCGTACGCGGTGGAGCCGGTCGGCGTCGCGCACACCACGCCGTCACAGCCGAAGTTGGAGACCGGACGGCCGTCCACCTCGGTCACCACCTCCAGCATCCGCTCCCGCGCCGCCTTCTCGATCGAGGCCTCGTTCAGCGCCCAGTCCTCGTGGACCACATCGCCGTTGGTGCGGACGATGACATCGATCGTCATCCGCTCCTCGACCTCGTAGTCGGCGTCCACCACCCGCTCCACCACCACGGCCAGGTCGTCCCGCTCGGCCTCGGCGAGGAAGCCCACCCGGCCCAGGTTGATCCCGAGCATCGGCAGCCCGTGCGAGCGCGCCAGCTCCGCCCCGCGCAGCAGCGTCCCGTCCCCGCCGGCCACCAGGATCAGCTCGCAGCCGTCCGCCGCCCCGGGGCCCTCCGCCACCTTCTCGACGCCCTCCGGCAGGTCCAGGTCGACCGCCTCGGCCTCCAGCAGTCTGATCCGAAGACCCGCCTTCAGCAGCCCGTGCACCAGGGCCTCGACGCTGCGCAGCGCCGCCTCCCGGCCGGTGTGCGCGATCAGGAAGACCGTACGTTCTTCATCGCTCATGCCGCTGCCCTCTCCCTAACGCCTGCCGGGTCGCCCTTGGCCCCGGTGCGGCCGCGCCATACGGCATGACGGGCCGGACGCTCGCAAGGCACCCTACCGGGGCCCCTCCGCCACGGCCCGGTCCGCCTCCGCGGGGTCCAGCTGCGGGGCGTCCCGGCGCAGCCAGAGGAAGTACTCGACGTTGCCGGACGGCCCCGGCAGGGGGCTCGCGGTGACCGCGCGCACGCCCAGCCCGAGCTCCCACGCCTGCCCCGCGACCTGGCGCACCATCTCGGCGCGCAGCTGCGGGCTGCGCACCACACCACCGCTGCCCAGACGCTCCTTGCCGATCTCGAACTGGGGCTTGACCATCAGCACCAGGTCGGCGTCCCCGGCCGCGCAGGAGGCGAGGGCCGGGAGCACCAGGCCCAGCGAGATGAACGACAGGTCGCCCACCACCAGGTCCACCGGGGTGCCGCCGATCAGGTCCGGAGTCAGCTCGCGCACATTGGTGCGGTCCATCACGGTGACCCGGTCGTCGCTCTGCAGCGACCAGGCCAGCTGCCCGTACCCGACGTCCACCGCCAGCACCCGCGCGGCCCCGGCCCGCAGCAGCACGTCGGTGAAGCCGCCGGTGGAGGCGCCCGCGTCCAGCGCCCGGCGGCCCTCGACCACCAGGCCCTGCGGCACGAAGGCCGCGAACGCGCCGGCGAGCTTGTGGCCGCCGCGCGAGACGTAGTCGGGGTCGTTGTCGTCCTTGGCCACCACGACCGCCGCCGAGGTCTCCACCTGGGTGGCCGGCTTGGTCGCGGTGGCGCCGCCGACGGTCACCCGGCCGGCCGCGATCAGCTCGGACGCGTGCTCACGCGATCGGGCCAGCTTGCGGCGGACCAGTTCCGCGTCGAGTCGGCGTCGTGCCACTGCCACTGGTGTTCAGCTCCTACGGATCCTGCGGGTCATACCTGATCGAGCGCGGCCAGTGTGTCGACCAGCCGCTGGTGAACATCTTCGTACACCGCGACGTGTGCCTCGGCCGGGACCCCGTCCAGAGCCTCCAGCCGGGCCAGGCCGGCGTCCACTCCGGGGTGGCCGGTGAGGACCGGCTCGACGCCCAGCGGCTCCACGGGGGCGATCATGTCCGACGCCCCGGCGTCCCGGACGGACTCGGGCGGTTCACTCGTCCCGGGCATCGGGCTTCTTCGTGCTGGTGGCCTTGCGGACGGTGGTCTTCCTGGTCGCGGCACGCTTCGCGGGCGTCCCGGACCGGGTGGCGGCCTCGGACCGGGCCTCGGTCTGCTTGGCGGTGGCGGTCTTCTTGACGGTCGTCGTCCTCTTCTTCGCGGTGGCCTTCCCGGCCGCCGTCCCCTTCCCGGCCGTCCCCTTCGTCGCCGGCTTCTCGGCCGTGCTCTTCCTCGGCGTGCTCTTCTTGGCGGCGCTCTTCTTCGCCGGACTCTCCCCGGCGGCGCTCTCCCCGGCCGGGCTCTCCTCGGCCGGGCCCTTCTTCGCCGGGCCCTTCTTCGCCAGGCCCTCCCCGGCGGAACTCACCCCGGCCGCGGGCGCCTCCGGCGGGACCGGGGCGGCCCGGGACACGGGCGGAACCGGTGGATCGACCTCGACCGGCTCGTCCACCTCCACCCGCTCGGCGACTATCGGCTCCCCCGTCGCCGGGACCGCCGAGCGCTCCTCCTCGAACTCCCAGCCGCGCCCGAACAGGTCACCGGCCCGCGGCGCCGGCACCGGCTCCTCGGCCTCGTACGACCCCGGCCCGGATCCGGCCGCCGGGGCCTCCTCCTCGACCTCGCGCAGCTTGGTCTCCAGGTACGCCAGCACCACGCCGACCTTGGTCACCTGGTCGCCGACCTTCTCGAAGACCTTCTCCGCCTCGTTGCGCGCCACACCGACCGCCAGGTCCACCCCGGCGCGCCCGGCGGTGACCGCCTCCCCGGCCAGGGTCTGCAAGGTCTCCACCGACGGCGGGAACTGGCCGCCCAGCCGGCGCTCGACCCCGGCGACGTCCACCCCGGCCTTCTCCAGGATCGAGGTCGCCGTCCCGACGACCAGCTTGCCGACCTCCTCGACCACTCCGGCGGCGGTCTCCACCACTCCCCGAACCGTCCTCGGCAGCATCCGGGTGCCTCCCAATCGCGTACGTGCGTCGCTCCGTCGCCCTCACTACCCGGGCCGTTCCGGGCACCCCACGGACGACGTCCGGGCACCCCACGGACGACGCTACCGCCAAAACCCGCCTGAGGTACCGTGGCCCGCAGTCAGCACCGTAGCGACCGGGGGAGGGAGCCGCCCGTGGCGAACGCCGAGGAGTGCCGGGAGGCACTGGAGCAGCTCAGCCGGAACATGGCGAAGTCCACCGGCGACGTCCGCAAGGCCGCGGCCCTCGACCGTTCGCTCAGCTGCCGGATCACCGACCTCGACCTGACCTTCACCGGGCGACTGCGCGACGGCCGGATCCAGGACGTGGTGGTCTCCCCCGGCGCCCCGGCCGGGAAGGCGGAGATCCGGCTCACCATGACCAGCGACGACCTGGTCGCACTGGTCGGCGGGCGGCTCGGCTTCGCCTCCGCCTGGGCGAGCGGCCGGGTCAGGCTGGAGGCGGGCTTCCGCGACCTGCTGCGACTGCGCACCCTGCTCTGAGCCGGGCCGCCGAACCGGTCCCGGGTTCGGCCGCCGGGCCCGTCCCGGACCCGGCCCGGATTCGGCCCTCGGACCCGGCCGTCGGACCCGGCGCTGCCGAGGGCGGCCCCGGGTCGACCGCCGACCTGTTCTCAGAACCCCAGATCGGCCAGCGCCTTGCGGCCGTCCACCGGCGCGCCGCCCGCGTCCAGCACCGTCCACGCCGCCGCGCACAGCGCCCGCAGGCCGTCCCAGCGGTCCCCCGCCCCGGACAGCCGCAGCACACCGGCCTCGACGCCCGCGACCCAGCCGCCGCACCCGAAGCCGCCGTCCACGGCCGCCACCGCGGGGTGGGGGACGAGCAGTCCGCGCAGGTCTGCGGCCAGGTAGGTCGGCCGGTGCTCGACCGGGGCCGCCAGCAGCAGCTCCGGCGTGGTCACCCCGGTGAACACCAGCAGGCTGTCCACCCCGCCGTTGAACGCGCCCTCGATGTCGGTGTCCAGCCGGTCCCCGACCACCAGCGGACGCTCCGCACCGGTACGCAGCACGGTCTCCCGGTGCATCGGCGGCAGCGGCTTGCCCGCCACCTCCGGCTCCACCCCGGTCGCCGCCCGCACCGCCGCCACCAGGGTGCCGTTGCCGGGCGCGATGCCACGGGCCCTCGGCACCGTCAGGTCCAGGTTGGACGCCACCCACGGCAGACCGCTCTGCACGGCGTACGAGGCCTCCGCCAGGTCCGTCCACCCCACCGAGGGGTCGAAGCCCTGGACCACCGCGAGCGGGCCGTCGGCCAACGAGCGGACCGCGACCAGCCCCAGCTCGGCCAGCGCCTCCTCCAGTCCGAGCCCACCCACGACCAGCACCTTCGAGCCGGCCGGCACCTTCTCGGCGACCAGCCGGGCGGCGGCCTGGGCCGAGTTGATCACGTCGGCCGGCTCGGCCGGGACGCCCAGCTCGGTCAGGTGCTCGGCCACCACCCGCGGCGGGCGGGAGGCGTTGTTGGTCACGTAGGCGAGCCGCATCCCGGCCGTGCGGGCGGCGTCCAGCGCGTCCACCGCGTGCTCGATCGCGTGCGCGCCCGCGTAGACCACGCCGTCCAGGTCCAGCAGCGCGGTGTCGTACGCGTCGGTCAGCGGCCGCTCGCTGCCGCCGGGGGCGGTCCGTCGCACGGGGGTGGCCGTCTCGGTCATGGCTGCGCTACCTCATTCACTGCGTCGTCGTTCACTGCGTCGTCCGCGCCGCACGTCCTCGTGCGGTGCGGCTTCCGTCACTCGTGCGTGGCGGAGCCTGTCACGGCGTCCGTCACTGGTCCGCCACGGTTTCCGTCACTCGTCCGTCACGGCGTCCGCCACGGCTTCCGTCACGGCGTGCGGCCGGTCGTCGCACCGACCGGTCAGGCGCCGCTGTCGGCACCGTTGCCCGCGCCTGCGTCGTCCGCCGACCCTCCGGCCGGGCCCTCGGCACCCGCCGGGGGCGCCGCGTACCCGGGTGCTCCCGGCAGCAGCGGGCCGTACGCCCCGGCCCGGGCCGCCAGGGTCGCGCGGGTCTGCCGCAGCGCCTGCCGGTAGTGGTCGCTCTCCGGCCGCATCGCCACGGCCAGCGCCAGGTGCTCGGCGGAGGTCTCGAAATCGCCCAGCCGGGCCGCCGCGACGCCCCACCCGAACTGAGCGTAGTCGTCCGCCGGGTCGGCGAGCGCCACGGCGCGGAAGTTCCCGAGGGCCGCCGCGTACGAGCCCGCGTCGAACTGGGCGCGCGCCAACGCCTCCCGGATGCTGCGCGAGTGCGGCTCGGCCGCCACCGCCCGGGCGAGCAGCTGCTCGGCGGCCGCCGGATGCCCCTGGGCGAGCAGCTGGGCACCCCGGCGGAACCAGTCGTACACGTCCCCGGCGGGCTCCCCGGAACGGCTCTGCCGCGGCACCCCTCCGACTCCGGTGCCGCCGACCCCTGCGCCGCCGACCCCTGCGTCACCGCCCGGTGCTTCGTCGCCCGGTGCACGGCCCGGCACGCCGCCGGCCGGAGCATCCCCGCGGGTGGCACCGACCGGCCCGACCGGTCCGCCCGACTCGACCGGGCCGCCGCCGTCCACCCGTTCCTGCCCGTCGTCCATGCCGTACCTCGCCCTCGGTCGCACACCCGGCCCACGACTCGGCACGGGCATTCCGATCTCTCAACAACGCGTACCCGGTTACGATGCCCAGAATGAGCACACCCAGTGCAGAAGACGGAGTCGAGACTCCCGAGGGCGGCCCCGGTGATCCCGGGCACGTCGCCACCGCCGGCCTGTCCCTGTCCCCCTTCCGCGGCCTGCGCTACGTCCCCGACCGGGTCGGCGCCCTGGCCGCGGTGATGTCCCCGCCGTACGACGTCGTGGATCCGGGCCGCCGGCTCGACCTGGAGACCGCCGACCCGCACAACGTGGTCCGGCTGATCCTTCCCAGGCCCGAGCCCGAGGACGCCGGCGACCGCCCCGACCGCGACACCCGCTACCGGCACGCCGCCCGGCTCCTGGCCGCCTGGCAGCGCGAGGGCGTCCTGGCCGCCGACCCCGAGCCCGCGCTCTACGTCTACGAGCAACGGGTGCCGGCCACCGACGACTCCCCCGAACTGCTCCAGCGCGGCCTGATCGGCGCCCTCGCGGTGAGCGGCCGCGAGGGCGGCGTGGTGCTCCCGCACGAGGACGTGATGCCGCGGCCCGTCGCCGACCGGGTCGGCCTGATGCGCACCACCCGGGCCAACCTGGAACCGCTGCTGCTCACCTACCGGGGCAACGGCGGCGCCTCCGGCGTGATCGAACGGACGGTCGAGCGCGAGCCGCTGCTCTCCACCGCCACCAGCGACGGCACCCATCACCGGCTGTGGGCGGTCACCGACCCCGCCGAGATCGCCGGGATCAGCCGCGACCTCGCCACCTGCCGGGCGCTGATCGCCGACGGCCACCACCGCTGGGAGATGTACCTGCGCCTCCAGCGCGAGCACCGCCACCTGCCGCGCAGCCCCTGGGACCGCGGCCTGGTGCTCCTGGTGGACACCGCCCGCTACCCGCTGCGCGTTCGCGCCATCCACCGCGTGCTGTACCGGCTGCCGGTGGCCGAGGCACTGGAGCGGCTCGGCGACCAGTGGAAGGTCAAGGAGGTCCCCGGGCCGCTGTCCGCCGCGCTCCAGGCCCTCGCCGAGCAGAAGCGGCACGGCGGCAACGGCTTCGTCCTCACCGGCGGCGACGGCGTCTACTGGCTGCTCGGCGAGCCCGAGGAGTCCCTGCTCGACGCCACCGTGCCGCAGGGCCGGCCCGAGGAGTGGCGCCACCTGGACGCCACCGTCCTGCACGCCACCCTGCTGGACCACACCTGGCACGTCCCCGACGGCCCGGACGACATCGGCTACCTGCACACCGCGGTGGCCGCCGAGCAGGAGGCCGCGCGCACCGGCGGCACCGCCGTCCTGCTGCACCCGGTCCGGGAGTCGGTGGTGAGACGGCTGGCCGAACAGGGCGTCACCATGCCGCGCAAGTCCACCTCCTTCGGGCCGAAGCCGGCCACCGGGCTGGTGCTGCGCAACCTCGCACTGGGCTGACGACCCCGCCGGCCCGGGCACCGGGCCGGAACGCCGTGAGGC